>JAEUKG010001233.1 GCA_016794325.1 Myxococcales bacterium
CGGAGCCACCCGTGCCGCCGGAGCCGCCGCCGCCGGTCGCGCCGCCGCCTCCGGTCGCGCCTCCGCTGCCGCCGGAGCCGCCGCCGCCGGTCGCGCCACCGCCTCCGGTCGCGCCGCCGCCGCCGGTCGCGCCGCCGCCGCCGGTCGCGCCGCCGCCGGTCGCGCCGCCGCCCGCCGCGCCCCCCGACGCGCCGGCCCCGCGTCCGGCGGTGCCTCCTGCCGATCGCGATCCGCTCGCGGTGGCCGGCAGCGCGGCGCCGGTGACGGCGGCGGGCGCGCTCGCGCCAAGGGAGTGGCCCGTGCGGCCGGGGCTCGAGATATTTGCGGAATACAAGTACACGCGGACCTACGGCGCCGCGCCTGGCGCGAGCGCCTGGTTCCACGCGTTCGAGGTCCCGCGCGCCCACGTCTCGGTCGACGGCGAGCTCGGGCAGGCCCGGGCCCGCGTCGTCCTCGAGGCGGTGCGGTCGACCGCCGAGGGATCGCTCGTCGGGGTCGCGACCGACAGCCTCGTCCTCCGTCTGCGCGAGGCCTACGCGGCGTACCGGCCGCTCGACTTCGCCGACGTGCGCGCCGGCGTGGTCCAGAAGCTCACCACCACCGAGCTCGACGGCACGGGGATGCTCCGAGCGGCGTCGCCGTCGGCGATCGAGGCCGCGGGCCTCTCGACGCCCGCCGACATCGGCGTCGTCGGGCGAGTCGACGCGCCGCGCCGCTTCGGGTATTTCGCCGTCGGCGCGTACGACGGCGAGGGCTACGCGAGCCGCGAGCTGAACCGCGGCAAGAACGTGGAGATCGCCGCCCTCGCGCGCCCGCTCGCGGGGACGTCGCTCCTGCCGCTCGCGGTCTTCGCGACGTACGAGCTCGGCTCCGTCGGCGTGGCCCGCGCGCGGGCCGACCGCTTCACCGCCGCCGCGCTGTGGCAGGGCGAGCGCGTCCGAGGCGGGGCGAGCTTCACCTACGCGTGGGGCGTCGGCCCGGTGGGGGCTCAGCGCGGCTGGGTCGCCGACGCCTTCGTGCGCGTCGAGCCGATCCCCCGCCTCCTGCTCGGGGCGCGGGCCTCGCGCTTCGTCCGCGACACCGACGCCGAGGCCACCGACGCGCTCGGGCTCCTCACCGGATCCGTCGGCTTCCGCGTGGCCGCGCCCCTCGAGATCCACCTGGTCGGCGATCGCTCGCTGCCCACGAGCCGAGCGGCGGCGGCGCTGCCGCAGGCCGACTTCTTCGACGCTCGGGTCGTCACCCGCGCCTACTTCTGAAAAGGTGTAACATGCACAAGAACCGCGCCGTCGTCTTCGGTCTCTCCACCCTCGTCGGAGCGCTCGCCTTCGCCGCGGCGTGCTCCGAGTCCGTCGAGACCACACGCCCCGACGCAGGGGCCGCCGGCGGCGAGGCCGGCGCCGGCGACGGGGGCGCGAGCTCCGGATCGTCGTCGGGCGCGTCCGACGGCGGAAAGATCGACGCCCCGCTCGACAACCCGGACGGGCTCCAGATCAACGAGATCTCGCCGAAGGGCGCGGAGTGGGTGGAGCTCGTGAACCTCACCGGCCAGCCCAAGGACATCTCCGGCTGGAAGGTGGCGGACGCCGAGAAGGACGGCGGCGCGCCGAAGATCGCCGAGGCGCTCACGTTCCCAACAGGGACGACCCTCGCGCCCGCCGAATACGTGGTGGTGGTCGCGTCGTCGCCCGACGGCGGCGCGTGCCCGGGCCCTGCGGGCACCAAGTGCCACTTCGCGTCGTTCGGCATCTCGGCGTCCAAAGGCGAGCGGATCTATCTCCTGCGTCCCAACGACAGCGTGGCGTCGGGCGTGGACCTCCCAGCGGACGCGGTGACGATCGACACCGACACGTGGAGCCGCCTGCCGAACGGCAGCGGCCCCTTCGCCGTCGGCGCTGCGACCCCCGGCGCCCCGAACCGGGCGAAGTAGGGTTACTTCTTCTCGGGCTTCTCGGCCGGGGGCTGGACGAGCTCGACCTCCCACTCGATGGTGGCGTCTTGCCCGCTCCACGGCGGGAAGATGAGGCCCGAGAACGCGTTGGTGATGCAGCGCCCCGCGGGCTTGTTCTCGTAGTTGGGCGGCAGGGTCACGCCCTTCATGCGGCCGTTGCGCCCGAGGGTGAGCGAGATCTTGGTCTTGCCCCACGGGCCCGTCTGCTTGCCGTCGTCGTCGCGAGCGGCTCCGCAGTTGCCCTTCACCTGGTTCGCGGCGCGCTTCAGGACGACCTCGGTCGCCTCCTTGTCGTATTCGTCGTGCCGCTTGCCCGCCTTCTCGACGGGAGCGGAGCCGCCCGACGAGCCGCTCGTGGCGCCGCCCGACGATCCGCTGGCGGTGCCGCCCGACGACGAGCCGCCCGTCTTGGGCTTCGTGCCCGCGCGGTCCTCGGGGGTGGGGTCCTCCCACTTCTTGTTCTCTTCACCGCCGCTCGAAGAAGACGACGTGGCGGGGTCTTCTGCCGGCTTCTTGGACGGGCCGCACGCGAGAGCGCACGCGGCGAGCGAGAGGACGAGGGCGACGGCGGGGGTGCGCATGAGCGAAGGTGTAGCACAGCGCGGGTCGCCCGCGCACCCGGTCAGCCGGGCTGCAGCGGAGGGGTGAACACGCATTCCCAGCGCGATCCGGAGAAGGCGCAGCGCTCGCTGCGCGAGCAGGGGTTCCCTCGTCCACACTTGTCCTTGGGGGTCTCGCAGTACAGCCCGGTCGCGCCCGTCCGGAAGTCGGGCCCATAACTCGGGCGGCACTCCACGTTCGTCCCGCAGTCCTCGCTGCGGGTGCAGTTGCCGGGTACGCAGGCGTTCGGCGCTTGGTCTCCGCACTGGCACAGCGAGCCGGCGGCGCACTGGGCGTCGCTCATGCATGCATCATACACGCACGTGCTCGGCGGGCTGAAGCCGTGGGGGGGCTGGCGCTGGTGCGCGCTGCAGTAGCCGGGCGCCTTCTTCGTGCACTCGTCGTGGGTCCGGCACTCCCCCACGTTGAACTCGCGCGCGGTGACGGGGGGGAACCGGAAGTCGGCGGCGCGCGCGCTGCACGCCGCCCTCGGCGCCTTGGCGAACACCTTGGCGCCGCTGGGCGCGGCCGACGCGTTCGTCACCGCGATCGCGCCGGGCCCCGTCAGCTCGCCCTTGTCTCCCAGGTCGCCTTGCGCGCTGGAGGGGCGCCGCGAGCAGCCGAGGGCGAGCGCCGCGGTCGCCGAGAGGAAGAGGAGGTCGAGGTGGAGCGGGCGGGCCATCGCGCGATGATACCATCGAGTCCGGGTGACGGGCCTCCGCGCCCGGGTTGGGATAAGCTGGCGACGTATGGCCAAAGTCGATTCGCTCGCGCTGGAGAACTTCCGCGGCATCGCGCGCTGCGAGCTCCACGGTCTTGCGCCGATCAACTTGTTCATCGGGCGGAACAACTCCGGCAAGTCCTCCGTCGTCGAAGCGCTCGCGCGCGGGCTCGCGTATGTCGTGCCGCAGGGCCAAGACGTTCGAGGACGGACGATCTCCGGCGTTTGGGAGCAGGAGCGCGGCGAGCCAGCCTCGCATGGCGATCTCGTTCGGGCTGGGGCTGCTTCAGCAGCGGTGAGCCTGGCGGGTCTCGTGGCCGCGAACCTGCGAATCCTCCGCCACGGCGATTCGGTGCGACTCGAGCCACATCCTCGGCAGTCGCCCGACACCTTCGGCTTCGGAGAGTACCTCCCTGGGTTGGACGCACGCGACGCCCAGGTCGAGAAGATGCTGTGGCCAAGGCTCCTCGCCACACGAGAGGACCGCGCACTCGCAGACCACCTCACGACCCTCTTCGGCACGACGGTGGAGTCGCTTCAGCTCTTCGATGGCGACCTCATGGTCGTAGGCAAGGAGCAAGGCTTGCGGCTTCGTGTGCACGGTTCGGGCGTGCGAGCTGCCCTGCGGATGCTGATGACGGTCGCCGCGGTGCGCGACGGAGTCATGGTCATCGAAGAGCTCGAGGCCTTTCAGCACCCGCGGTCGCTGGAGCAGCTCACCGCGATCGTGACGCGGGCGCAAGCGGAGCGGCCGGTGCAGTTCTTCGTCACCACCCATAGCTTGGAGTGCGTTCGGGCTTTCGCGCGCGCTGCCGTCGAGGTGGCATCCGGCGACGAGTCGAAGTCACCGCTCGCGGTCTGGTATCTGTCCCCCGACGCCGCGGGCGTCATCGAGCCCCGACGCCTCACCGCCTCGATGGTCCTCGGCCTCGACGAGCTCGGGACCGACGTCCGCTGCCTCGACGAGATGCGATGAAGAGGCTCGTCACGATCTGCGAGGGGCCGACCGATCGGGCGATCCTGGAGGCGTTGCGTGGAGCCGGGCGCCTCCCGGCGGACCTCGAGATCAAGGAGCCCAAGGACGGAATCTCGGGCGCCGCGCCCGCGACTGCGACTCATCTGGAGGCTGGCGTCTCCGCCGTGGTTCTGTGCGATCTCGACGAACATCCGACGTTCGAAGCGGCGGCGAGCTCCTTCATCGAGAAGGTCCTCGACGGGAGCTCGCTCCGGACGTCTCCCACCCAGACTTCGACGCCACTGGGCGCGAGGACCCTTCGCGTCGAGCTTCGCGGGACCAATGGCACGGTCTCGCTGGTCGTGGCTATTGCGGGGCTCCCTCACGATGACTCGATGCGTGAATATCGGCTGCAGCGCTTCACGATGGACGACCATCTCCTCCGCGCAGTGCGCAAAGAGGATGCGTATGACGCTTGGTACAAGCCGGAGAAGTCGTCGGGCGTCTCTCACGCGCTCGTGATGAAAAAGCTCGTCGAGCTCCGCGACCTCTATGAGGAAAACGGGATCCCGATCACGACCGCCAAGAGCTACCTGGCACACCTGCGCGCGACCGTTCGAGCCTACGTCGCCGCGCCCACGTTCGCGCAGCAGTTCACTTCCCGTGCGCTGCGCTCTGGCTGCCTCGACGATTCGTTCGACGCGCTCATCGATGCCTTGAACCTAGCCGTCGCCGAGCTCGCCAAGGGTTGAGCTTCTCGCCCGGCCTGCCCCGCTCGACTGGCTCGAGCCTAGGTCCAGGAGGGCGAACGCTCATCCGGCTCGGAGCAGATCTGACCCCAAACCTCTGACCCCAAAGCTCTGACCCGAACCCTCCCCGCCCCTCTGGCCCCGAACCCGAACGCGAGCGCGAACCCAAGCGGTTCGAGCTCCGAGCGGGCAAGGAGGCTCGGCGGCCACGGCGGTCAGCGACCGTAGAGCCGGTCGGCGCGGCCGATGACCGCCTCCGCGGACTCGGTCGTGATGTCGTCGGCGAGCGCGGCGATCTCGACGGCAGCGGAGGCCTCCACGCACTCGCCGCGCGCGATGGCGTCGACGCGGGCCTCGTCAGCGGGGCTGACTCGGCGGGTCGGGCTCGCGAAGCGATGGGTTCGCGTTCGAGCTCGGGGGCAGAGGTTCGGGGGCAGGGGACTAGAGATCCGTGATCTTGTAGTCCTTGATCTTGTAGAGCAGCGCGCGGTGCGAGAGCTCGAGCAGCTCCGCGGCGCGGGTGCGGTTGCCCTTCGTCTTCTGGAGGGCGCGCCGGATGAGGATCTCCTCGATCGCGGCGATCGTCTTCTTCACCGACAGCTCTCCGCTCTGCAGGTGCACCTGCACCGGATCGAGGGCCTCGCGCACCCGGTCGGGGAGGTCTTGGGCGCCGAGCACGTCGGACTCGCAGAGCACCATCGCGCGCTCGATCGTGTTCTCGACCTCGCGGACGTTGCCCGGCCACGCGTACTCCATCATGAGCTTGCGGGCCTCGGGCGACAGGCCCCGGATGTGGGTCCCGAGCCGCGCGTTGTTCCGCGCGATGAAGTGGTCGACGAGGAGCCCGATGTCCTCGCGCCGCGAGCGCAGCGGCGGGATGACGATCGGCAGGACGTTGATGCGGTAGAACAGGTCCTCGCGGAAGCGCCCCGCCTTGGCCTCGGCGGCGAGATCGCGGTGGGTCGCGGCGATGATGCGGACGTCGACCTTCACGTCTTTGGTGTCGCCGAGGCGGCGGATCGTCTCCTCCTGGAGCACGCGCAGGAGCTTCACCTGGAGGTTCAGCGGGAGCTCGCCGATCTCGTCGAGGAAGAGGGTGCCGCCGTTCGCCTCCTCGAAGAGGCCGCGCCGGTCGGCGTTCGCGTCGGTGAAGGCGCCCTTCTTGTGGCCGAAGAGCTCGCTCTCGAGCAGGTTCTCGGGGATGGCGCCGCAGTTGATGGGCACGAAGGGCTGGCCCTTGCGCGACGAGCGGGTGTGCACCGCGCGCGCGACGAGCTCCTTGCCGACGCCGCTCTCGCCCTGGATGAGCACCGTGGTCTTGAAGTCGGCGATCTTGGAGATGGTGCGGAAGATCTCCACCATCGACGGGCTCTTGGCGAGGATCGACTCGAACTGGTTGGCCTCCCGGATCTGCTCCTTGAGCGCGCGGTTCTCGCGCTTGAGCGCCTCGCGCTCCTCGGCCTTGCGCAGCGCGAGGACGATCTCGTCGGGCTTGAAGGGCTTGCCCACGTAGTCGTAGGCGCCGGCCTTCATCGCCTCGAGGGCGAGGTCGACGTTGCCGTACGCGCTCATCACGATCACGGTCGCCGGGTTCTGCTTCGCCTTGAGGGTCGCGAGCAGATCGAGGCCGCCCATCTTCGGCATCCTCACGTCGGTGAGGATCACGTCGGGGCCGAACGTGTCGACCTGGGCGAGCGCCGACTCGCCGCTGTCGGCGACCTCGACCTCGTAGCCGTGCTTCTTCAGCAGCGTCTTGAGGACGAGCCGGATGTTCTCTTCGTCGTCGACGACCAAGACGCGGCGCATGGGGTGCCTCGCAAAGTTTGCATAGTCACTCTAGCACGATTCACGCGCCGAAGTCCCGCGCTTCGGATCGGGCTTGCAGAGACTGCGCAGCGGCGGGCGGGGCCTCAGGCGCCCGCGCGGGTGCGCGTGTCCTCGGCGAGCGCGCGCGCCTGGTCGGTGATCGCGAGCGGCCGGCTCTCGGCGACGGCGAGGCTCGCGCGCGCCTCGTCGAGGCGCCCCGCGTCCACCCACATCGACGCGAGCAGCGCCGACAGCGAGGGGTCGTCGGGGAGGATCGCGAGGCCGAGCTGGCAGGCGAGGCGAGCGCGATCGGCGTGGCCGGCGGCGGCGATCTCCCAGGCCTGGTAGCCGATCACGCGCACGAGCTCGTGGAGCATCGCCTGCCCGAGGGGCACGCCGACGAGGAGCGCGCCGAGCTCGGCGACGTGGGGGCGCAACGACTCCGGCGCGACGCCGCAGGCGACCTTGGCCACGAGCGAGTCGACCCCGCTGCGCGCGGCCTCCATCACCTCGCGCCGCCGCTTGGCGGCGCCGGCCGAGTGGCGCACGCTGGCGACGAGGCGAAAGTAGTCGAAGAGCGGAGCCTCTTGGCCGTGCACCGCGCGCTCCCAGCCCTCGGTGTCGGCGCGCGACATGCGCTCCCATCCCGACGGCCCCCGGCGCACCGCGACGAGCTCGCGCGGATAGACGACCACGGGGAAGGGCGCGTCGGCGCGCGCCCCCGGCGGCGTGCTCCCCCCGCGGAAGGGCCCGCCCGCGGTCGCGCGCGGCGCGTCGGCCGTGCCCGACCCGCCGCCGACGACGTGACGCCCGCCGCAGACTCCGACGAGGGCGGTGGGGCCGGCGGCCGCGCCCGCGAGCGCCTTCACGCCGTCGATCTCGGTCGTCGCCGGGTCGTGCCCCACGAGGACGAGCGCGCCGCCGACCTCTCGCGCGCACCCGGCGGACAGCTCGGCGAGGATCTCCTCGAAGCCGCTCTCGGCCATCATCCGGTCGACGCGCGCCTCGGCCACCGCCTGCTCGTAGAGCGCATCTTCTTGGTACCGATCGGCGGCGCGTGCGATCTTCACCCCGGCGAGCAGCGCGTGGAGGAGCATCCCGCCAGCATGCGCTCCGCCCGAACGGAAGCCAAGCGATGAAGACCGGCACCGACCAACTCCACGCGCGCTCGCCGCTCGGCGCGCGCCTCGTCGAAGAGCTCCGCGGCAGGAGCTTCGGCCTGCTCGCTCACCCCGCGAGCGTCACCCGCGACTTCTCCCACGTCGCCGAGGTCCTCCACCAGCTCGGGCTGCGCCCCCGCGTCGTCTTCGGGCCCGAGCACGGCTACGGGGGCGAGGCCCAGGACATGATCGGCGTCGAAGACTCGCGCGACGCCTACGGCGTGCCGATCCGGAGCCTCTACGGAGAGCGCTTCGAGGATCTCTCGCCGCGCGCCGAGGACCTCCGGGGGCTCGACCTCGTGCTCGTCGACCTCGCCGACGTGGGGTCGCGCTACTACACCTTCGTCTGGACCGCGGTCCTCGTCGCGCGCGCGTGCGCGGCCGCGGGGGTGCGCGTGATCGTCCTCGACCGGCCGAACCCGCTCGGCGGCGAGGTCCTCGAGGGCCGCCTCGTCGAGCCCGATTTCCGCTCGTTCGTGGGCCTCGAGCCGCTCCCGGTCCGTCACGGGCTCACGCCGGGCGAGGTCGTGGCGTGGCGCGCCGAGGCCGAGGGGTTGCCCGCCGGAGCGGTGTCGGTCGTCCGCTGCGACGGGTGGGATCGCGCGTCGCTCGCGCCGGCGTGGGACCGCCCCTTCGTCATGACGTCGCCCAACATGCCCACCTTCGACACCGCGCTCGTGTACCCCGGCGGCTGCTTGCTCGAGGGCACGAACCTCTCCGACGGTCGAGGCACGACCCGTCCGTTCGAGATCACCGGCGCGCCGTGGCTCGACGGGCGCGCGCTCGCCGAGCGACTCGCGGCGACGGGGCTCGGCGGCTTCGTCGCGCGGCCCGTCACCTTCCTCCCGACGTTCCACAAACACGCCAAGCAGACCTGCGGCGGGGTGATGATCCACGTCACCGATCCCCGCGCGTTCGCGCCCTACGCGACGTACCTCGCCCTCGTCGCCATCGCCCACCACCTGCACCCGCGCGACTTCGCGTTCCGCACCGAGCGCTACGAGTTCGTCGACACCATCCCCGCGTTCGACCTCCTCACCGGGAGCGCGGAGGCGCGCGAGCGCATCCTCGCCGGCGACGACCCGGCGGCGATCGCGCGCTCGCGCGCGGAGGTGGGGGAGGCGGAGCGGCGCGTCCACGCGGCGGCTCGGGCCGCCGCCGAAAAGATGGTATTCTGACGCGGTGAGCGAGGCGCCCCAGGAGTCCGACGCCCTGATCGGGCGCGAGATCGGCGGAAAATACGTCGTCGAGCGCTTCCTCGGCGGCGGGGCGATGGGCGCGGTCTACCGCGCCCGGCAGGTCGCGCTCGACAAGAACGTCGCCATCAAGGTGATGCACAGGGAGCTCGCGGTCGACGCGATGTTCGCGGCTCGCTTCCACCGCGAGGCGCGGGCCGCCTCGCGCCTCGACCACCCCAACTCGATCCGCGTCATCGACTTCGGCGCGGAGCCCGACGGCACGCTCTACATCGCGATGGAGCTCGTCGACGGGCGCGACCTCTACAAGGTCATCCACGAGGACTGGCCGATCCCCAAGGCGCGGGTGGTCGACATCCTGATGCAGGCGCTCGCCGCGATCGCGACCGCCCACGAGATGGGGGTCATCCACCGGGACCTCAAGCCCGAGAACATCATGATCCTCCGGGGCAAGTCCGACGACGGGCACGCCGCCGACGTGGTCAAGGTGTGCGACTTCGGGATCGCCAAGATCAACGAGGCCGACGACGAGGCCCCGAAGCGCGGCGGCGCCAAGCTCACCACCCAGGGCGTCGTCGTGGGGACCCCGGAGTACATGTCGCCGGAGCAGGCCAAGGGCGAGAAGCTCGACGCCCGCAGCGACCTCTACTCGATGGGCGTCATCCTCTACCAGCTCATCACCGGGCGGGTCCCGTTCGAGGCCGACACCGCGCTCGCCACCGTGCTCAAGCACGTGACCGACGAGCCGGTCCCGCCCGAGAAACACTATCCTGGTGTGGATAAGAAGCTCGCCGCGATCGCGATGCGCGCGATGTCCAAGTCGCGCGACGCCCGCTTCCAGACGGCGCGCGACATGCGCGCCGAGCTGAGAGCCGCGCTCGACTCGAACGAGTCGGCGGTCCCGGCCGCGCCCGAGACCGCGCCCATGCTCCCCCGGGTGACCGACGGCAGCATCCCCACCGCGCCCACCGTGCAGCAGAGCGCGGTCGCGGCCACGGTCGCCACCGGCCCCGCGTCGCCGAGCGGCTCCGCGTCGCCGAGCGGGCCCCCGCCGCCGGAGGCCGCCGCAGGGCAGACGGTGCGGACCTCGGGCCCGCCAAGCCCGATGCTCGCGCCCAGCTCGAGCAAGGTCACTCCGGTGGGCACCGAGTCGCGGCCCTCGAGCTCCAAGAGCTCGAGGTGGATGCTCTTCGCGGTGGTCGTCCTCGTGCTCGGCGCGGGCTTCGGCGTGCGCAAGAAGCTCCAGCGCGTCAGCGAGGCGGTCGAGCGCCAGGATCTCACGATCCGGTCGAACGGCGACCTCGTGGTCACGCCGCCCCCGTCGATCACGGCCGAGCCGACGTCGAGCGCCGCGCCGTCGTCCACCACCGTCGCGAAGCTGGGCCCGGACCCCAAGAAGGCCGCGCCCAACGCGCCCCGCGTCGCGTTCTCGATCAACGTCTCGGAGAAGCCGACCGCCAACGTCGTCGTCGAGCCGGCGGCGCCTCCGCCCGCCGCGACGACCGAGCCACCTCCGCCGCCGCCGGCCACCACGCCGAGCCCGCCGCCGGTGGCGACGGCGCCGCCGGTCGCCACCCCGACCGCGCCGCCGTTCGACCCGTCCCGTTGCCGCGCGAGCGCGGCGCCGTTCAAGTCGAACGGCGCCGCCAACGCGAGCAACCTTCGCTTCGACGCGGGCGGCGCCGCCCAGACGTGCTTCGCCAAGGCGGTGCGGGAGAAGGGCGCGCCGTGGAGCGGCTCGGGCACCCTCACGGTGAAGTTCGATCAGAACGGTCGGTACAAAGGCGTCGTGTTCCCGAACACGATGGACACCCTCCCCGGCCTCGGCAACTGCATCCGCGCCGCCGCCGGCTCGGCGACCCTCCGGAACCTCGGCGACCTCACCGACGCGCCCGAGTTCACGACGGCTTTGTCGTTTACGTGCAACTGACGCGGCGCTGGGGTTAAGCTCGCCCCGTGCTTTCGACGGCGCGTGTCTCCGCCGGTCTCGCGCTCGCCGCGCTCGTGGCGTCGTGCTCGGCCCTCGACCCCAAGGTCGGTGACGTCGCCGTCCAGTGTTCGGACGAGGATAGCGACCCCCAGCGCGCGGTCGACTTCGCGACGCAGATCCGTCCGCTGATGAACGGCGCGCCGGGCGGGCCGCGGCCCTGCGCCGACTGCCACTACGGCTCGCGGCCGACCCACGAGGGCCTCGACCAGACGGGCCTCGACCTCGAGACGCTCGGGTCGATGCGCCGAGGCTCGCGCAGCGGACCGGTCGCCGTCGCCGGGAGCCCGTGCAAGAGCCTCGTGATGCAGAAGCTCCGCGGGACCGCGCCCTCCGGCGTCCGGATGCCGAAGGGCGGCCCGTTCTGGTCCGACGAGCAGGTTCGACTCATGAGCGACTGGATCGCCGAGGGCGCGAAGGGGGACGACAAGCTATGAACCGCGCCGCGCTCTCGGCCGTCGTGCTCGCCCTCGCGGCGAGCGGGTGCACGGGCGCCGCGCTCGACACGACCACCATGCCCGAGCCCGTCCGCGCCGACTACCAGGTCTTCGCCCAGAAGTGCTCGAAGTGCCACACGCTCGCGCGCCCGCTCCAGGCGGCGCCGATGTCGGACGAGCAATGGGAGATGTACGTGACGCGCATGCGTCGCCAGCCCGCGAGCGGGATCTCGGCGGAGGATCAGACGGCGATCCTCCGCTTCTTGCACCACCACTCGGAGGAGCTCCGCCAGAAGAAGGGGAAGCCGCCCGAGCCTCCCGCCGCGCCGTCGTCGCCCGCGAGCGCGCCCGCGCCCTCGCCCTCGCCGCCTCCCCTCACGATGCCGCTCGCGCCGCCACCCTCCGCCACGGCGCCCGCGCCGGCGCCCGCGTCCAGCACCACCCCGGGGGCGCCGTGAGCCGCCTCCGCCCCGTGCGCTTCGGTCGCTCCGCGTGGCTCGCGCTCGCGGTGCTCGCGGCCCTCGTCGTCGCGCTCGCCGCTCCCACCCGCGCCGAGGCGATCGAGCGGAATTTCGTGGGCTCGGCGCAGCTCGACTACCACCTCGTGCCGCTGCACGCGAAGGGCAAGACGTTCCCTCAGGCCTTCGACGGCTTCACCACCGAGCTCGCCGGCAAGCTCGCCGTCGACTTCAACGACAAGCTCTCGGCCAACCTCAAGGTCTGCTTCGGATGCCACGGCTTCGAGGCGGACATGATGTACTTCGACTACCGCGTCGCCGACGAGCTCAACGTCCGGGTCGGGCGGTTCTCGCCGTCGTTCGGCGCGTTCAACCTGCGGCACGATCCCGCCAACCACCGGCTCGCCGACAAGCCGCTCCCCTACGACATGGGCCGCATGTTGCGCATGCGCGAGTGGAACCTCGGCGTGATGCCGAGCCCGTTCCCCGACAACGGCGTGGAGGTCAACGGCACCCACTGGTTCGGCGACGTGGCGCAGCTCGACTACGCGCTCTACGGCGTGTCGGGCTTCAAGGGCAACGCGAAGGGCACCGACCTCGACTTCACCCTCTCGCGCAGCCCGCAGGCCTACTACGTCGACAACAACGCGCGCCCCGCCGGCGGCGGCCGCGTGAGCCTGCTCCTCAAGCTCGGCGAGGCCACCGACGTGTCGCTCGGCGCGAGCGGCCTCGCCGGCACGTGGGATCCCGACAACCGCCGCCTCTACGTGATCGCCGGCAGCGACCTCACCGTTCGCCACGACAAGACCACGCTCCGCGCCGAATACCTCCTGCGGCGGCAGACCTTCGACACCAACGACGCGTCGGCCTTCAAGTACACGTTGCCCTCGTCGGGCGGCGACTTCTTCGTGAAACATGGATTTTACACGGAGCTCGAACAAGGGGTCACCGAGTCGCTCGACCTCGTGGCGCGCTTCGACGGGATCCACCGCGTCGGCAACGTCGAGAAGGACAGCGCGCTCTCGTCCAAGAGCACCGCGCTCCGCGGGACGTTCGGCGCGGCCTACGCCCTCGATCGCGCCTTCCGGCTCAAGGCGTCGACGGAGCTCTGGCGCTTCAGCGACGGCGACGGCACCGGCCGCCAGACCGAGCTCGGCTTCCACCTCGGCGCCGTCGGCACCTTCTGAGCCGCGCCGCCGGCTCGGACGCGGCCGTCACTTCTTGCGCGGCGGTCCGTCGAGGTCCTCGGCGAGGTAGCTCAGGATCACCTCGTCGAGCGTCTTGTCGTTCACCACGCCCTCGTCGAAGACCGCGCCCTCGCGCGGCTTCTGGCGGCTGAAGATCGAGGCCGGGCGCGCGGGGGCGTAGCGGCCGGAGCTCGTGCGCCGCATCGGCGACGCGGCCGACGGCGGCGCGCTGCGCTGCGCCGCGGCGGGGGTGCTCGGCGGGCGCTCGCCCTGGCGCGCCCCTTGGGGCGCGACCTGCCGCACCTGCGGGCGCTTCGCTCCGCCGGGCAACGACGCCGGCGGCGGGACCGAGCGGCGAGGCGTCCGCTCGAGCGGGACCTCGGTCTGGGCCTCGAGCGCGCGGTACGCGCTCGACGTCTTCTCGACGTGCGGGCGGGCGGGCGGCGGCAGATCCGCGCTCGCCTGGAACACCGGCGCCTCGCCGCCCGCCTGCGCGGCGCGCTCGAGCGCCTCGAGGTCGATCGCGAGCGGGTGGGCCCCGGCGCGCTCGGGCTGGGGGATGGTGACCGGCGGGTCCTCCGCGGCCTCGGCGACGACGATGAGCTTGCTCGAACGCGGCGGCGCGGCGGGCGGCGGCGGGTCGGCGTCTCTGGCCGTCGTCGGCGCCTGCGAGGCGACGGGAGCGAGCTCGACGGTCGGCGCCCCGGCGGCCGCGGCCGCGACGGGCGGGACCACCTCGGCGGCCGCGGGCTTCGCGGGCTCGGGGCTCGGCGGCGCCTCCGGCGCGTTCACCTCGGCGCGCGCCGGATCGCGATCGGTCGTCGGCGCGGCTTGGCTGACCGCGGGCGCCTCGGCCTTCGGCGCGCCTCCGTCGACGAGGTGATCGAACTGCCCATCGCGCAGCGCGATGAACATCGACTTGTGCTGCTCCTTCATCATCTGGCGGACGATCTCCGCCATTCCGTCGACGCCGACGTGCTCGGCGTAGCTCTTCTTGATGGTCTTGAGGATGCGACCACCATCCATGAAGAGGTGCGTGATGATGTGAGGGTGCTTGATACCGGAGTCTTCCGTCTGGATGTGGAAGACCCGGTTCTTGTGTCGAATGTTGTTGTTGTAGCCGAGGAGCGGCGAAACCGGCTTCGCCATCGAGATCACACCCTATCTGGAACGACCAGGGTACCACGCACCCACGGCCGTCGCGATCGGCGAAACGCCATCGGGCGCGACACCCGCGACGAGCGGCCATCCCCAGCGCGGGCGCGCTTTTCCACGCTTTCTGCGGAGTTCCGCGGCGACACCTACACGGGCGTCCACCCTCGCACCCGGCGCCCGAGGTGGCGGTGGGCGATCAGGAGACGAAGTCGAGGCAGCGCGCCCGCGCGTCGCGGAGCTCCGCGGCGCTCACGTCGATCGACGCGCCGCCGGCGATCTCCACCGCGAGGCGCGCGCCCCCGACGACGCCGAGACGTGTGCAAGATACACCCATCTCGCGGGCCCGCCCGGCCACCGCGTCGGCGTCGCTCGCGCGCGCCGAGACGAGGACGCGGGACGGCGCCTCGCCGAAGAGCGCGGTGGTGCGGAGCACGGGATCGGCGGGGAGCGAGAGCTCGACGCGCGCGCCTCGGTCGTCGCGCGCGTCCGAGGACGTGCAGGTGCACTCGGCGAGCGCCACGAGCAAGCCGCCCTCGGCGAGATCGTGCGCGCTCGCGAGGAGGCGCGCCTGGGCGAGCGAGAGCACGAGCTTCTGCAGCTTCACCTCGGCGTCGAGGTCGATCGTGGGCGGCGGCCCGCCGACCGCGCCGCGGCGCCGCACCCAGAGCTCGCTGCCGCCGAGGCCGCGCTCGGGGGCGATCTCGCCGAGGAGGAAGACGACGTCGCCGTCGCCCTTGAACCACTGCGTCACCACGTGCTCCGGCTCGTGGACCTGGCCGACCGCGGCCACGGTCGGCGTGGGCAGGATCGGGCGGCGCCCGCCGGCGTCGGTCGTCTCGTTGTAGAGGCTGACGTTGCCGCTCACGATGGGCACCGCGAGCGCGTTGCACGCGGCCGCGAGCCCGTCGATGGCGCGCGCGAGCTGGTCCATCACGTCGGGGCGCTCGGGGTTCGCGAAGTTGAGGCAGTCGGTGATGCCGATGGGCTCGGCGCCGGAGCACACGAGGTTGCGGCACACCTCGGCCACCGCCATCTTGGCGCCCTCCTCGGGGGCGAGCTCGACGTAGCGCCCGTTGCAGTCGACGGCGAACGCGAGGTGCTTCCAGAGCGTCTTGCCGTCGCGCTCGCACGGGACGCGCACGACCGCGGCGTCGGAGCCCGGCTTCACGATCGTGCCGCCGCGGACGATGTGATCGTACTGGCGGAAGATCCACTGGCGCGAGCCGAGGTTCGGGGAGCCGACGAGCTCGAGCAGGTCCTTCTGCGGATCGCTCGAGACGGGCGAGTCTTCGGGGCGGGGCGCGCCGCTTCGCAGCGTGACCGGGGCTCGCGGGCGGTCGTAGACGGGGGCGTCGTCGGTGAGCGCGCCCACCGGAAGATCGCACACCACGACCGCCTCGCGCGGAGCGGGCGCGTGGGCGAGCGGGTCGTAGCCCGGCGTCGCCTTCACCACCCAGCGCCCGGTGTCGGTCACGCGGCCGATGACGGCGCAGTCGAGGTCCCACTTCTTGCAGATGGCGATGACGTCCTTCTCTTTGCCCTTCTTCGCCACGAGGAGCATGCGCTCCTGCGACTCGCTGAGGAGGATCTCGTAGGGGAGCATGTGCTTCGCGCGGCGGGGCACGAGGTCGAGATCGATCTCCACTCCGCTGCCGGCGCGCCCCGCCATCTCCACGCTCGACGAGGTGAGCCCCGCCGCGCCCATGTCTTGGATGCCCTCGAGCACGTCGGCGCCGAAGAGCTCCATGCACGCCTCGAGGAGGAGCTTGCCCATGAAGGGGTCGCCGACCTGCATCGTCGACCGCTCGCCCTTCTTGATCGACTGCGCGGTCGCGAGCTCGCTCTTCGCGTCTTCACCGCCGAACTCGTCGGAGGCCATCGTCGCGCCGTGGATGCCGTCGCGCCCCGTCTTCGCGCCCATGTAGAGGATGGGGTTGCCGAGGCCGGCCGCCCGCCCATAGAAGATGCGGTCGGTGCGCGCCACGCCGCAGGTGAACGCGTTCACCAAAATGTTGGTGTCGTACGCGGCGTCGAACTGCACCTCGCCGCCGACGGTGGGGACGCCGATGCAGTTGCCGTAGCCGCCGATGCCGGCGACGACGCCGCGGACGAGCTCCGGCGTGCGCGGGTGGTCGGGCCGACCGAAGCGGAGCGAGTTGAGCCCGGCGATGGGGCGCGCGCCCATCGTGAACACGTCGCGGAGGATGCCGCCGACCCCGGGGGCCGCGCCCTGGTAGGGCTCGATGAAGCTCGGGTGGTTGTGCGACTCCATCTTGAAGACGGCGGCGAACCCGTCGCCGATGTCGACGACGCCCGCGTTCTCGCCCGGCCCCTGGATGACCTTGGGGCCCTTGGTGGGCAGGCGCCGGAGGTGGAGGCGCGACGATTTGTAGGAGCAGTGCTCGCTCCACATCACGCTGAAGACGCCGAGCTCGGTGTAGCTCGGCGGGCGGCCGAGCGCGGCGACGATGCGCGCGTGCTCTTCGTCCGAGACCTTGTGCTCGCGCAGGAGCTCGGGCGAGATCGGGCGGTCTCCGGGGAACGGTGCGGGCGGCGCGCTCATGGGCCGCGATCTAGTCGGCCCGCGCTCGTTAGGGAAGACAGCAGGCGCGCCGCAGGCCCCGAGGGCCGATCACGAGCGCTGGGAGGCGCGGGCCCGCCGCGAGGCGCGGAGCGACCACAACATCCCGACGGCGGTGATCGTCGCGAGGACGTGCCCGGTCCAGACGATCGCCCGCTGCGAGGGCGCCATCCCGAACACCGCGCGCGAGATCCTCACCGTAAACCACTCCGAGGACGGCGGCAGCGAGTCGCCCCCGACGGACGGGTGCTGCCACATCCAGCGCGACAAGCTCGTCAGGAAGCACTCGCCGAAGGCGAGCCGTGACCCCTGGTAGAGGACGACGAACACCAGCGCAAAGATTGCATAGAGGCGCGAAACCCGCGGATACCTCCGCCAGAAGAGCAGGGGCAGCCCAGCCACCCACGCGACCATGAAGATCGCGTGGAGGAGGTCGACCACCGACGCGCCCACCTGCCACATGACCCACAGCATAGCAACGACCGGGCCGTCCTCCCCCGAGCCGAGCGAGCAGCGCCAAGGCGCGCGCTGCGACGAAGAAAGGACTCGATGCCGCGCCTCGGGCGCGTCATGCTTCGGCCGATGTCCTCGCGCCGCATCGGGCTCGCGCTCGCCGCGCTCCTCGCGGGTCTCGCCACCCTCGCCGTCGGCGCACGGGTGGTGTCGCGGCGCTATCTCTTTCCGCATCGTGAGGTCGCGCGCGTCGCCGCGCCTCCCGAGCTCGCGCGCCGCGACGTCGTGGCCGAGGGCGGCGCGGTCGTCCACACCCTCGAGCTCCGAGCGCCCCCGGGCGCGCCGACGGTCGTCGTCTTCCACAACAACCGCGAGACGGTCGAGGCGTGCGCGCCGCTCGCCCGCGAGCTCGGGCGTCGCGGCTTCGGCGTCGTGCTCGTCGAGTACCGAGGGTACGGCCACGCCGCGGGGGAGCCGTCGGAGGACGCCCTGTATGCGGACGCCGAGGCCGCGCTCGCGAGCCTCGCGGCGCGAGGCGTCGGGCCGTCGAAGATCGTGCTCTGGGGCACGTCGCTGGGGACGGGCGTCGCCGCCGAGATGGCGAGCCGCGGCCGCGGGTCGGCGCTCGTCCTCGTCACGCCCTACACGTCGATCCCGGACCTCGTGACCCGCACCGCGCCCGTCGTCCCCGCGCGCACGATCCTCGCCGACCACTTCGACACCCGCGCGAAGGCCAAGGCGATCCGGATCCCGACGCTCGTGGTCCACGGCGACGCCGACGAGGTCGTCCCGTTCGCGATGGGGGAGGAGGTCGCTCTCGCCATCGGCGGCGCTCGCCTCTTGCGGATCCCGGGAGCGCGCCACGCCGACGCGGTGTGGAGCACCCCCGACGTCGTCTTCCGCGCGGTCGTCGAGCTCACGCGCGTCGCCCGCGGGTGAGGTGGCTCACGGCGGGATCGGCGCGCGCGTCGGCGGCTCGCCGGCGTGCGAGGAGGGGCCGGCGCCGTAGCCGTCGCGCCAGGCCACCCACCGAAGGACGTCGATCGCGGAGAGGATCCCGGTGACGGCGCCGGACGGCGACACCACGAGCACGCGCGAGACCCCCTCGGAGGCCATCGTCGCCGCCGCCTCGTCGATGGTCGCGCTCTCGGGGAGGCGGAGCACGAACGGGACCATCATGTCCGCGACGAAGCTCTCGAGCGCGTCGGCGAGCGGCCGCTCCGTCGTGGCGGTCGGGTGGGGCAGCGCCGGCAACATCCGCGGGGTCACGGGGCCGTCGGCGTCTTCGGGCCGCTCGGGCCGGTCGGCGGAGCGGAAGCTCTCGCGGGCGAGATCGAGCATCGAGACGTACCCGATCACGACCCCGCGATCGTCGGCTACCGCGGCGTGGGTCAGGTGCCGCTCGTGCATGAAGCTCGCGAGCGACTCGACGTCGAGCGACTCGCGGACGACGACGTAGTCGCGCGACATGATGGCCGAGACGGGCGCGTCCCCCGGCGCTGACGTGGTTGGAATCATGATGGAGCCTTTCGTTTCGGAGGTGTCGGGCGAGGTCAGACGGGCGCTCGTGACTCGACGGTGTGGCCTTCGCGGGCGCCGCCCGCGAACACCCGACCGACGCCGCGCGTGGGCGACTCGCCGAGGGTGATGACGGGGCATTCGGTCCGCGCGGCCACCCGCCGCGCGAGATGCCCGACCACGAGGTGCGAGAGGCGCGCGCGCGCGCGCAGCCCCATGACGATCAGATCGAAGTGGTCGTCGGCGGCGACTCGGACGATCGCCGCGCAGACGTCGCCGAACTCGACCCGCCCGCGAAAGTGGATCTTGTCGTCGCGAGGCTGCGCCAGGCGCGACTCCATCTTCACTCCACGGCTCGACTCGGCGAAGAGGATGGCCCGGCCGCCCTCCTTGCCCTCGGCGCGCGGGTCCCATACGTACAAGAGGTCCACCTCGGCGTCCGCCTGCGCGGCGAGGAAGAGCGCGTAGTCGGTGGCCGCGTCCGACGCGGGGGAGAAGTCGGTCGGGACGAGGATCTTCGCGAGCTGGTGGCGATTCTGAGAGAGGTTCATCGTCCTGGGTCCTTCTTCGTGGGGCGCGCACGGGGCGCGGGTGACAGGGTTGAGCGGCGGCTCATCACGAGTGCAAGCGCGATGCCCGCTCGGGCGGGGCCGATCCGCGCCCAAGATCGCAGCGCCGCGCCGTGCCGCGCGGCGCGGCTTCGCAGCCTGCGAAGCCGCGCGCCCGATCCGCGGCGGCTGGCCCCGCGGCGGACGCGTGCTACGCCTCGCGGGTCATGCTGCTTTCACGGCGCGTCCACGCCCCCCCCGCGGCGGGGCTCTCGTTGCGAATGGCGCGCGCGATCAGCGAAGACCTGGTAATGCGCCACGTCGCGACCGAGGGTATCCTCTCCGACGAGCGCGTCACCATCCCGCTGCTCGGTCGAGGCACCTCCGAGGCCGGCGCGCGGCTCCTCGTGGTCTTCTCCGGGATCGTGCACATGGTCGGCGCGGGCGTCGACGCGACGCTCCGGCCCGGGGACTACGTCATCGCGCCCACCGCGGGCTTCCTCACCCGGAGCGACGCCGCGAGCACCCTCGAGCTCGACCTCCGCACCGCCACCGCCGTTCGAACGGCGATCACGGGCAGGCTCGCGGCGTCGGCCCGCGAGCGCCTCCGCGCGGTGGTGACGGCGCTCTGGGAGAGCGCCGACGTCGACGCCCTCGCGCGCGACGTCGAGGCGTGGCTCGTCGCCGAGGGGATCCTGACGGGGCGGCCGCTGGCCCTCGGCTGCGATCCCGAAGAGCAGCGGATCATCACCCTCGTCGATCGGTCCCTCGAGCGCCTCGCGGCCCAGCCGATGCGCGTCGACCTCGAGGAGGGGGCGCGCGTCTCGGCGAAGACGATCTCGCGCCGCATCGACCGCGTGCACGCGCGCTTGGGCCTGCACGGGCTCGGCGCGCGCACCGACTGGCGCGCCACCCGCGACTTCTACCGGCTCCTCGTCGCCGCGCTCCTGGCCTCGAGCGGGCGCCTGTCCACGCGCGACCTCGCCGCCTATTCGGGGTACGGCTCCGCCGAGGCGCTCTGCCACGCGTTCGCCACCCGGGGGTTGCCGTCGCCGGCGCGCTTCCGCGCCGCCGTCGCCGCGGCGTGAACCGAGGGCTCCGCGTTCGCAGCGCGCGGGGAGGCCCGAGGGCGCTTTCGCCTCACCGGTCGCTCCGCGATTCGTGTAAGGAGCGGACGGCCATGGAAGGTACGCGTCGAAACGGGCGCCTCGGTCGAGCCCTCTCGGTGGTCGCTCCCATCGTCGTCGGCTTCGCGCCGCCCGCGCGGGGCGAGGCCGAGCCTCCGGCGCTCGTCGCCCTGCCGCCCCCGCCGCCTCCGCCCGCTCCTCCGCCGCCGAAGGCGGCCGACACGGGCCCCAAGGTCAAGCTCACGCCCACCGGCTACGTGGAGGCCTACTACGCGTACAACTTCGGCCGCCCGGGCAACGGCATCACCAACTTCCGCGTCTTCGACAACCGCCACGACTCGGTCTCGCTCACGAACGCGGCGCTCGGCGGTGATTTCGCGGTGGGCCCGGTGAGCGGGCGCCTCGTCTTCCAGATCGGGAGCACGCCGAGCAGCTACTACCTCGCCGAGCCCACGCTACCGGGGACGTCCTCGACCAACCCCTCGAACGGCGAGCTCTGGAAGTACCTGCAGGAGGCCTTCGTCGGGTACAAGGCGCCGATCGGTCGCGGGCTCGACCTCAAGGCGGGCCTCTTCATGTCGCCGATCGGGTTCGAGTCGTTCGCGGTCCGAGAGAACTGGAACTGGTCGCGCTCGAACCTCTTCTTCGGCTTGCCCTACTACCACGCGGGGGCGCGCGCGACGTACCCGTGGTCCGACGAGCTGTCGACCACGGTGAGCGTCTTCAACGGGTGGAACTCGGTGGTCGACAACAACGCCTACAAGAGCGTGCAGGCCGACGTCACCTACGAGGTGCCCGACAAGATCTCGCTCACCGCGCTCTACTTCGGCGGCGTCGAGCGCCCGACGGGGGCCCCCGAGGGGCCGTGGGTGCGGCACCACTTCGACGGCGTGGCGCAGGTGGATTTCACCCGCTGGCTCTCGGTCGCGGCCCAGGGCGACATCGGCTTCGAGCCCAACCGGCTCGGGACCGCGCGCTGGTTTTCGGGTGCACTCTACACGCGATTCCGCCCCACCCCGAAGCTCGCGCTGTCGCTCCGCGCCGACCGCTTCCACGAGCGCCTCGCGGCGTCGCGGGTGCCGGGCGAGGCGAGCGCGCCCATCTTCTGGGGCGGCGCCGAGTGGGTGAGCTCGGGTACGGCCACCGTCGACGTGCGACCCCACGAGAACCTCTCGGTGCGCCTGGAGCTGCGGCACGACGTGGCCTCGGCGCCGCTGTACTTCAAGGGCTCGGTGGAGGGGGACGGGAGCGCCGAGCGCCCCTACGTGGCCAACGCCCGGACGCAAGACACGTTGCTCCTCGGCGCGACGGCCTGGTTCTGACCGGCGAGCGCGCAACGCCCTCTGGACGCGCTATCCTCCCGCGCATGCCCCTCTACGACTTCCACTGCGACGCCTGCGGGCGAGAGTTCGAAGAGCTGGTCCGCGACCCGGCCGACGCCCGCTGCCCCGCGTGCTCGAGCGCCTCGGTCACGAAGGAGCTCTCGGCCTTCTCGGTCGGCGGCGGCCAGAAGGACGCGCCCGCGGGATGCAACGTGATGGCCTGCGGCGCGGGCGCCTGCGGCCGCGGGGCGTGCGGCCCGCTCGACTGACGCGCTCGCGTCACCAGCACTCCCACGCGCCGCTGATGGTGGCCCCGGTGTTGGAGATCCCCTCGCAGGGCGCGAGGTGCACGGCGGGAGCGTAGTCGTTGCCGCGCATGTCGCACACGTCGCAGCTCAGGGTGCCCGTCGTCGGCGCGTTCCGCTTCGGCTTCGACTCGTCGGCGGGCAAGGAGACGAAGCCCTTGCACGGCTGTCCGGTCGCGAGGTCGGGCCCGGTGATGCTCTGCGCGTCGCAGCCCCAGCCCTCGGGGCGCCACGGCTCGAAGCAGGTCGTCCCGTCCCCGCTGATGCACTCGCACACGGGGGTGTGGCGCTTCAAGCAGAGGAACCCGTAGTAGCGGTTGCCGAGCCGCATCCGGCAGCGGCACCGGGGGCTCGTCGCTCCGGCGAGCCGCGCGCCCGCCGGCGCGCTGGCGGACGGGGCCGCGCTGGCGGACGCGGACGCGATGGCGGACGGGGCCGCGCTGGCGACGGGCGGGGCGGCGGTCTCGGCGACCACCGACGGGTCGGGCGGCGCCGACG
>JAEUKG010001250.1 GCA_016794325.1 Myxococcales bacterium
AGATCGCACGCGCACCGGGCCTCGCGGATCAGCCCGCGCACGCGCTCGCGGTCGGCGGCGGGCACCTTCGACAGGGGGTATACCGAGTCGAACACCCGGAACTCGTGGTCGTCTCCCGCCGCGGGGTCGGCGGTCGTCACCGCGAGCTTCGTCCCGAAATAGAAGATCGGGTCGCGGTTCGTCGCGAGGGCGTCCTCGAGGGCGCGCGGCTTGGGTCCGAGCTCGGCGCCGTGAGCGCGGACGCGCTCGGCGAGGACGTCCCACATCTCGAGGGTGACGAGCTCGGCCCAGTGGTACGAGGCGTCGGCCTCGCCGACGCAGAGGCCGGCGGCGTCGCCGAACGACAGGGTGATGCTCCGCCCGTCCGCGAACCAGCTCCCGTCGTCGATGCCGTCGGCGGCCTCCATCGACAGGTAGGCGCCGGTGATGTCGCGGAGCCCCTTCCTCTTGGCGAGGGAGTCGATCCGCCGCGCGAGCACGCCCCAGGTCGCCTCGAGCAGCGCCTTCCTCGTCGGCTCGTCCGCGGGGCCGCGCGCGAGCGGGATGAAGTAGACCGATCCTCCCATGGCGAGGAGGGTCGCACGCTCGCGCTCGGCTCCTCAAGGGGCTCGCTCAGCGCTTCACCATCTTGATCTTCTGGTCGATCGACGCCCCGCAGCCGGCGGCGCGGCCGGTGGCGCTGGTCGGGGCGTACTCGGTCTTCGAGTCCAGCGGCCTCACCTCGAACGTCACGTCCTTGTCGACGAACACCTGCCTGGCTCCCATGCCCTGGCGGAAGGTGCACCCGACGCCCTGCTGGAGCGACTCGGTCACCGAGTCCTGCTTGTACGAGACCTCGTAGCGGCACTCCGAGGACGAGAGCTCCGAGCCCGTGGGGGAAGTGAGCACGACGGTGATGTCTTCGACGTAGCAGATCCCGGAGCATCCCAAGCCGGATAGCGAGGTGAGCGCGAGGACGGAGAGGACGCGGTGGAAGCGGAGGTTCGTCATGGGGCGACAGACGTCGCTCGGCCCGCGGAGCACGCCTAAAGACATCTAAAACGTCGTTTTTCGGCCGATTCGTGAAGCCCGGTTCACTCTCGAGAGTGAACCGGGCGCCACGCCGCCTGCCGCCCGCCCGCCGCTCGGCGGCGCGAAGGGGCCGCGCGGCCGGCGTCGCCGCGTGGCGGCGACTGTGGCGCTGGCGCGCGCGTTCCGAGGGGAGGGCGGGCGGAGCGCGCGGGTAGACTCACCGTATGCCTCCCTCGGCACGCCCCGCGAGCTGGCCCGTCGTCCCCGCCGGAGGGCCGAACCCCTGGCCCATCCCCGACACGAGCGCCATCGCCGCGACGGCCTCGGGGGCCGCGCTGCCGGACGAGTCGTGGCCGGCGCTCCTCGCCGCGACCCTCGCGTTCGCCAACCTCGGCAAGAAGGAGCGGGCGACGCTCCTCGCCCACGCGACGCGGCACGCGCCGAGCCTCGCGCGCTTCGAGAAGAAGGTGCCCTTCGCGAAGGGCTGCGCGCTCGCCGAGGAGGCCGGGCTCATGCCCACGTTCTCCGTGGCGATATTGCTCTTCGGTCGGAGCGCGCTCGCCGTGGCGCGCGAGCACCTCGGCGACGAGGCCGCGCTCGCGGCCGTCGGCGACTTCCGCGTCGTCGAGATCCGCTGCGGCAAGGCGCTCCCGCGCGGCCTCGGCGCCCTCGGCGCGCTCGACACCCTCGTGCTCCTCGGCGCGTCGAAGCTGAAGAGCGACGCCGGCGTCGACGCCCTCGCGAGCTTGCCGGCGCGGCCCCTCTTGGTGCTCGAGCACGACGGCAAGCCCGACGTGAAGCCCGA
>JAEUKG010001255.1 GCA_016794325.1 Myxococcales bacterium
GCCCTCGGGCAGGCCGAGCCGACCTACGAGGCGTCCGTCCTGCGCGTCGAGATCGCGCGGGCGGGGCAGAGCCCACGGGAGCTCGGCGACGCGCTCGACGCCTTGGCCGCCGCGGCGGTCGACGAGCGCGTCGACCGCGCCGACATGTTGGTGGAGGCGTCCCAATGCGCGGCGCGCGTCGGCGACACGCGCACCGCGCTCCGTCGCGCGCAGCTCGCGTCGCGCGTCGCGCCCGATCTCGCGTCGGCCCAGCTCTTCGCCCGCGGCCTCGAGTACAAGCTCCGGGGCGCGGGCACCGCCGAGGAGGCGCGGGAGACGCTGCTCCAGCTGGGGTACATCCGCGGCTCGCTCGAGCCGGAGGACGTGGCCCTCCGGGCGTTCCTCCACGCCGAGGCCGCCGACGTCGTGGCCCCGGCGCGCGCGAGCGACGCGATGGCCGTGCTCGTCGAGGCGCTCGACGCGGAGAGGCCGCAGCCGCTGGTCGCGCTGGGCATCGCCGAGCGGCTCGCGCGTGAGGGCAAGGCCCCGGAGGCGCTCGCCCGCTTCGATCAGGCGCTCGGGGGGAGCCTGCTCGGGCTCCGGCGCGCGAGCGGCGTGGCGATGACGGCGGCGGAGGTCGCGCGCAAGGCTGGGGATTTCGACCGGGCCCACCGCTACCTCAACGAGGCCGCCAAGGACCCCGACCTGCGCGTGCACGCCTTGCGGAGCAGCGCCGCGGTCTCGGCTGCGCAGGGCGACGTCGAGCGCGCCCGTCGCATCCTCGACGGGCTCGCCGAGGGGTTGGCGGGGGAGGACCGCGCGCAAGTGCTCGCGCAGCTCGCGAGGGTCCTCGTCGCGAGTGGCCAGCCCGAGCTGCGGGTGGAGGGCGAGCAGGCGCTCGAGCGCGCGGCGGGCGCGGCGCCGCCCGGCAGCTTGCTCCGCGCCCAGCTGCTCGACGAGATGGCGCGCGGCGCGCTCGGCGCGCTGCCGGCGCGCTTCTCGGATCTGCCCGCGCCCCGGCGGTCGACGCCGCCGCCGGCGAGCGCCGGCGAGGTGCTCGTCCCATCCCCGGTCGTGCCCGCGGATCTCGAGCGCGCGGTGGAGGTCGCGACGACCCCGGCGCTGCGCGCGCAGGCGCGTCGCGCCGTCGCGCACGCGCTCCTCACGCAGGGCGCGCGGTCGTCGGCCGAGGAGGTCCTTCGCGCGGCCGCCGAGGAGGGGTCGGCGGAGGCCTGCGACGAGCTCGGCGATCTCCTCGAGGGGGACGGCGAGCGGATCACCGACCTCATCCGGATTCGTCGACGGGCGGTGGAGCTCGCCCCCGGGGATCGGACGCGGCTCGAGCGCCTCCTCGGCGTCGTCCGGCGCGATGGCTTCGCCGTGTACGCCCGCGCCCTCGAGCACATCGTGCGAGCCTTCGACCCCGGCGCGGGCCCCATCCCGCCGCCTCCGCTCAGCGCCCAGCGGGAGCAGGCGGGCTTCGTGAACCTCCTCCTCCGCCACTCTGCCGAGGCGAGCGGGGAGGCGATGGGGATCCTGTGGGACGCCGGCTCCGCGCTCTTCGCGCGGCGCGCGGCGACGTTCGCCGTCGCCGGCCTCGAGCGGATCGTGCCGGGGCCGATGACCGCGCTGAGCCGCGCCTACGAGGCGGCGATGCGCCTGCTCGACGTGCCGAAGCTGCCGATCTACGTGCGGCGGGCCCCCGGGCCGATCTCCTTCACGATCACGCTGCTCACGCCTCCGGCGGTCGTCTTCAGCGGCGACGTCCGGGAGGACTCGACCGCGCTCCGGCACGCCTTCGGCGTGGCGATCTCGGCGGCGCTGCCGCAGAACGTCCTCCTCTACGGGCTCGGTCACGACGACGCCCGGACGACCTACGCGGCGCTCCTCGGCGCCTTCGGGCCCGAGGGGAGCGCGCGCACGCTCGACCGCGCGAGCGCGCCGCTCGCCGAGGCGTTCTGGCAGACGATCCCGCCGCGGGCGCAGCGGCGCCTGCGGGAGCTCCTCGGCGCCGCGAAGCCCGCCGAGTTCGCCCTGCTCCTCGAGCGCTCGCGACAGAGCGGCCGGCGCACGGGGATGTTCCTCTCGGGCGACTTCGGTCACGCGGCGCGCGTGCTCCTCGCCGAATACGGCGAGGACCCGAGGAGCCTCGAGGTCCCGGGCGCGC
>JAEUKG010000016.1 GCA_016794325.1 Myxococcales bacterium
CCTTCGCGACGGCCTGAATGGGGCGAACGCCGATCTCCATGGTGCCTCCTCGGCGCGATGGAAGCGCGCCCGCCGGCGAGCGTCAACCGTAGCGCTTCTCGAACAGCGCGCGGATCTTCGGCATCTCGCGCATCATCGCGAGCGAGAAGTCGGCGTGCCCGCGGGCGTAGCCGTTGCCGACGAAGAGGTCGACGTCTTTGCCGACGCCCTCCGCCCCCAGCGCCGCCTTGGTGAAGCTCGTCGACATCGCGAAGAAGTACGCGACGCCGCGATCGCGCACCGGCAGGATCGCGGCGAGCTCGGCGTCGGGCACGTTGACGCACGAGAACGAGACGTCGACCTCGCGGCCCTTCGTCGCGTCGAGGACCGCGCGCCGCACGGCGACGGGGTCGCGCGCGTCGGCCGAGATCACGGCGTCGCAGATCCCGAGCGCGCGCAGATCCTCCGCGTACGGCTCGTGGCTCTCGACGGCGAGGATCGTCGCCTCGGGCCCGCCGCGACGCCGCGCCTCGGCGACGCACAAGACGCCGCTCTTGCCGCCCCCGCCGAGCACGAGCACGGCGTCCTTGGGCTTCACCAGGCGCGCGACCTGCGGGGCCGCGCCCGCCACGTCGAGCACGGCGAGCGCGAGGCGCTCGGGGATGTCGGCGGGCATGCGCGCGTAGGCGCCGCTCGCGAACAGCACCGCCTCGCCGGTGACGTCGAGCTGCGCGCTCGCGCGCCGCACCGCGGTGACGGAGTCGACGCGGAGCGGCGTGAGCGAGAGCGACACGAGAGACGCCACGCGATCGCCGGGCCGGAGGGTCGACGCGTCGGGGTGGGTCGGCTCGATCTGCTCGACCCGGCCGAGGAGCATGCCCCCGGACCCCGTAACGGGGTTGTGCTGCTTTCCCCGCGCCTGGATGGTGGCGAGCACCCTACCCACGATCACCTGCTCGTCCGTCTCCCCCCCGCCCTCCTCCATCTGCCGGAAGCTCGCCGCGTCGATGTTCAAGGTCTCGACGGCGAGGAGGAGCTCTCCGGCGAAAAGCCGTGAGAAATCATTGTCGAGGCGCTGCGCCGGCTGGGGGAGCGACCGCGCCGGGGCCACCGCCCGGTGGGTGCCGAACGCGTCCCCGCCCGCCTCGATCGGGCGCGGCCGGGCCCCTGTCAGAAAAGCTGAGGACATGCCTCCTCATACCGCGACTTGACCAGCTTTGGCCTGGCTCGATACTCTTTTTTCCGGGAAGGTGGATCCCGTCAGATCCCAGCCGCGCTCTCCCCCTCTCCGGCCCCCCCAACCCCGTGATCCAGCCTGACATGCAGGACAAGGCCTCCACCGCGACTCCTCTGAGACCGGGGCGATCGTTCGTCTTGCGGTTCATCAGCGGCAAGTACCAGGGTGGCGAGTTTCCGATCGTGCCGGAGAAGCAGATCATCGTCGGTCGCTCGAGCGACCTCGACATGGTCCTCGTCGAGGACATGGTCAGCCGCAAGCACGCGCGCATCGCGATGCAGGGCGACCAGATCTGGATCGAAGATCTCGGCTCGACCAACGGCACCTTCGTCAACGGCGAGAAGATCAAGCGCGCGCGCCTGAAGGAAGGCGATCGCGTCCTCATCGGCACGAGCATCCTCAAGGTGATCGCCGGCGAAGGCTCGCGCGACTCGACCGACGCCAAGCGCGAGCTCGAGAGCGTCGCCGCCCAGCGGCGCACCAGCCAGGCGCGCACGATGAGCGGCAGCATCGAGGAGGTCCCCCTCCCCGATCTCCTCCAGCTCTTCGGCACGTCGAAGAAGAACGGCATCCTCGTCATCCGCACGGAAGACGACATCGGCAAGATCTACCTGCGCAAGGGCGCGATCTTCTTCGCGAGCATCAACGATCTCGACGACGTCCCGCCGATGAAGAGCATCTTCCGGATGCTCACGTGGCAGAAGGGCATCTTCGACCTCGAGCCCCCGGACGAGCGCACGTTCCCCAACGAGATGGACCTGTCGGTGCAGGAGGTCCTCATGGAGGGCCTGCGCCAGCTCGACGAGTTCAACGAGATGCGCGCCGAGCTGCCGGACCTCAACACCCGGCTGCTGCTCACCGCGCCCATGATTCCCCCGCTCCGCGAGCTCAAGCCCGAAGAGCTCGACGTCCTGCAGCTCTGCCACAACTACGGGCACCTCGAGACGGTGCTCAACAAGAGCCAGGCGACGGACCTCGAGACGGTGCAGGTCATCCTGCGCCTGCTCAAGGGCCTCTACGTCCGCCCGGAGTGACGGCGTGACCGAGCGCGCGCGCACCGTCGTCGCGATCACCGGCGCGTCGAGCGGCATCGGCCACGCGATCGCCGTCGCGTTCGCGCGGCGCGACGCCCACGTGTTCTTGCACGGGCGCAACGAGCTCGCGCTCGCGCGGGTGGCCCGTGAGGTCGTCGCCGCCGGCGGGCGCGCGACCGTCGTCGCTGGTGACGTCACGGTGGAGTCCGATCGCCGCCACTTCGCCGAGGTGGTGCACCGCGACGCGGGCCGGCTCGACGTGCTCGTGAACAACGCCGGGCGCGGCTACTACGCCAGCGTCGACACCATCGACGCCGAGGCGATCGAGGCGCTGTTCCGTCTCAACGTCGTCGCCCCGATCCGGCTCACGCAGCTCATGCTCGGCGATCTCGCGTGGGCCAAGGGCGCGGTGGTGATGATGTCGTCCGTCGCCGGGGTCGTGGCCGCGCCGCAGCTCGGCGCCTACGCGGCGACCAAGTTCGCGCTCGAGGCGATCGCGATGTCCTTGCGCGCCGAGGTCGCGGCCAAAGGCGTGAGGGTGCTCGTCGTGCGGCCGGGCCCGGTCGAGACGCCGTTCCGCGCGAACTCGCTCCACACCGACGGGAAGATCGGCTATCGCCCCGCCGCCGCGAAGGCGCAGTCGCCGGACGAGGTCGCCGAGATGGTGGTGCGCGGAGTCTCGCGCGGCACGGCGGTGATCGAGACGAGCCGCTTCGTGCGCGTCGCCTCGCTCGCCGCCCGCGTGGCGCCCGGGCCCTTCCGCTGGCTCAGCGTGAAGATGGCCGAGCGCGGCGGCGCCACCCACGCGGCCCGCGCCGACTGAGCCTACTTGCAGTCCGCGCCGGACCGGAAGGCGCACTTGCCGTTGCTCGTCGACGCGTTGACGCACGCGAACGGCGGCTGACACTGCCGGTCGTCGACGCAGGCCGCGCCGTCCTCCTTGTAGGCCTCGCAAGTACTCCCGGGTCCGGAGGTCACGCAATGGGCCCGCACGCACGCCGTTATCTGGGTCACCGGGTCGTCGTAGCCGCACTCGCCGCCCACGCTGGCCGTCGCCAGCTCACTGCACGTGCCCAGCGCGAGGTTGCAGACGGATCCGAGCGGCGTCGAACAGTAGTTTCCGAGAGCGCACGCCGCGCCAGGGAGGCCGGCGCGGACGCACTTGCTCCCGGGCAGCGCGCACGCGAGGGAGGGCATGCACCACACCCCCGTGCACGATTCCCCCTCCCGAGCCAGCCTCACGCACGACCCGCCCACGCAGAGTAGCCCCGGGGCGCATCGACCGTCTGCGCACGAAGCCCCCTCGCCCGGGAGGGTGGCGCACACTCCGCAGCGCGCCGAGGTCGACGTCTTCTTGCACGTGCCCGACGTGCATTGAGCGTAAGAGCCGCACGCGGCGCCATCGGGGCGCGAGCCGACGAACGTGCAGCCCTTGACGGGAGACACGAGGTCGTCGCAGCTCGCCGCCCCGAGAGACGTGGCGCACGTCCCGAGCATGTCGTCGGTCAGCTGGACGTCCGGGGCAAGGAGCTCGTCCCGGACGCGGATCACGACGCGCGCAGCGCACGTGGGGACGTCGCCGTACGCCTCGAGGAAGCCCCACTTGTTGCAGCGCGCCTGCACCTCGCACTGGGCGCGCGCGAACGCGGCCAGCTTCGCCTCCGACAGCGTGGGTGGGGCGCCGACGATCGTCCCCGAGCTGCTCGACGAGCCCCCCGAGGAAGACGACGCCGGATCGCTGTCGAACCTGGTGCAGCCGAGAGAGAGAGACGCGGCCACCGCCGCGAACGTGAGCCCCCGCATGGTCCCCATCCAGTGAGGATAGCGCCGATTCCTCGCGCCGTGAACCCCGCGAGCATGACGCGCAGAGGAAGCGGCCCCGAGGCGCCGGCGCCCGCGCGTCGACGCGCGGGCAGCCGTGCCGGGGCGGCGACCTATACTTTTAGGTATAGTCCGCTCACTTGCAGGACGCTGCGTCGGAGATCGTGCACTTGCCGCTCTTGCAGGACGCGGGGTTCTGGCAGCTCGCCTTGCTCGACGTGAGGTCGCAGGCGTCGCCGTCCTTCAAGTACGCGGTGCAGGTGCCCTTGGAGCTCCCCGCCGCCGTCACGCACGACGAGCCGGTGCACTGGGTGTACTCGAACGTCGCGGTGTCGAGGCCGCACTGCGCGCCGACCGCCGCGAAGGTGAACTTCGAGCACGTGCCCGCCGACGGGTTGCCGACGGTGGGCTTGCAGAAAGCTCCCTGGAAGGCGTCGCAGCGGTTCTTGTTCGCGCCGTTTTCGCACGCGGCGCCGAGAGCGAGCGGCTTCACGCATTTGCCCGAAACGCAGTTGAGCGTCGACTCGCACGGCTTCTCGCCGACGACGCAGTCGCCGTTCTCCTTCACCGGTCGCACGCACTTGTTCGCGATGCACGACAGCCCGCGCTCGCACTCGGCGGCGCTGCAGTCGCCGTTCTCCGCGACCGGAGCCTTGCACGTGCCGCACGTCGCGCGCGTGGCCGAGCCGCCGTCGCCCTCGAGGGCCTTGTAGCAGGAGCCGCTCTGGCACTGGGTGTCGCTGCCGCAGGCCGCCCCGTTGGCGCGGGTGCCCTTGAAGTCGCACGCCGGAACGCCAGCGCCGCTGAAGACCGTCTCGCAGCTCGCTGCGGCGTAGGCGTCGATGCACGCCTTGCCGTTCGTGTCGTTGATCGTCGTGTCGGGGAGCAGGAGCTCGTCCTTGAACCCGAGCGCGACCCGCGTCTTGCACGTGGCGACGTCACCGTATTGGCCGGTGACGAAGAACGGCGCGCACTGCTGGAGCTTGTCGCAGATCGCCCCGGCGTACGCGTCGACGCTCGCTTGGCTCAACCCGCCGCCCGAGGAGCCCGAGGAGCCCGAGGAGCCGCCGGATGCCCCGCTCGACGACGTCGAGCTCCCGCCGCCGTCGTCGCTGCTGCAGCCCACGATGGCCGCCCCCGATGCCGCCAGCGCGACCGCGACCCCACCAAAGAAGATATGTAGTTTCATGTAGTTATGCCCTCCTTAAGGGAACGCGGAGGGATAGCACACGGCGGGGCTTGGCGCACACACCCCAGGGCCCCACAAGCCGAAGGCCGCGATCACGCGGCCTGCAGGCACAAAAGCGCGAAGGCCGCGGTCTCCCGCGGCCTTCGGCGCTTTACTTACTTCATGTCGGGTCGACTCAGAAGTCGAAGAGGCCCTACATGCTCGGCGAAGCCATGCGGAAGGTCGCGAGCGACTGCCGCATGAAGTTCGGAACCGACACGTAGTTGTTCATCTGGACGCACGCCTTGTTGGACGAGCAGGTGCAGCCAGAGTTGTCGGTCGCGTTGCACTTCGGGTTGGACGTGAACGCACCGCTGGGGTCGACCGCCTGGACTTCGGGGTCGAACTTCACGATGGGCTGGCCCGCGGCGTTGAGCTTGGGGCGGTAGCCGATCGTGACACCACCGGAGACGATCGGATCCGTCTCGTAGGCCTTCTGGAGCAGCTCGTTGGCGAACTGCAGGATGCGGGCGCTGACGCCCTTCTGGACGGTCTTCCCGAACACCGACTCCGTGCCGCTCGTCTTGGCAACGTAGACCTTGCCCGACGGGTGGTGGAACTCGATGCGGTTGGGGAAGCCCGGGTCCGTATCCGCGCCGATCTCCCAGATGTGCATCTGGTCGAGCCAGGTGAGCTTGTTGTTCTCGGGCAGATACATGAGGGTCATCGCGATCAGGAACTTCTGCTGCTCCCAACCGATCTGCGGGTCGATGACGGCGACGTTGGCGGGCGCGACCGGCTCGAACGGGGTCGTGGTACCCGGATCGCTCGAGAGGAAGGAGCACACCGTGCTGCCCTGGCCCGGGAAGCAGGCCTTGGGGCCGTCGACGTGCCACCAGCTCGTCCAGCCGACCGAGCTCGCGAAGCCGAGCTCGTCCGTCTGGGGCGCGCCGTTGGCCGCCGCAGCGACGCGGACACCCTTGATGAAGTCGTCGCCGGTCAGGTTGTTACCGAGCCAGCGGCGGTAGCCATCGGGGAAGAGGTCCGCGAGAGAGACCGCGCGCGAGCGCGAGTCGAGGAAGTCGCCACGCGAGTCGCTGATGAAGTTGTCCACCGACTCGGTGAAGAGCATCGAGGAGTAGACCTTGTCGTAGTACGACCCGACGTTGACGGTGTACTCCGCGCTGTGCTCGCCCTTGTCGGACGCGAGCGCGTTCTCGAGGAGCTTGCCGCCGTAGGTGACGTTGCCGAAGAAGCCCGTGGCGCCGTCGGCGATGGTCGCCATCTGGACGGTCGGACCCATGCGGCCGCAGTCGGACTGCGAGTCCTGGCAGGAGCGGAACACGTTGCCGTTCGTCTCGGCGTAGTGCTGGCCCGACTCCGGACGCGCCATCTGACGAGCGAACTGGTCGAACGCCATGCCGGACGCGAGGAGGTTGTCCTTGAAGAAGGTCGGACCGAGGGCCGGCCACGCCTGGTCGAAGTCGATGCCGATCTCGAGCCAGAAGTTGCGGTAGATGTTCGCGAGGAGGCCGAGGCCCTTCGCCGCGTCACGGAGCTTCTCGTTGTACCGCGAGAGGTAGCGGCCAGCAGCGCTGCGCACGCTGAAGGTCGACCGGCCACGGCGGTAGTCGTTGAAGATGTGGAGGACCTCCGGCTGCTGCTGGAGGAACGTGAAGAGCTCGTACGCATCGCCACCGTTGTCGTGGCGGTACACGCTCAGGTTGCCGAGGTCGGCCCAGCGGTCGGTCGCGAAGCCGTGCGGCACGCGGACGCGGCCCGAGAGGTCCTTGGAGGGACCGCCACGGTAGTAGCCGCCGGGGAGCTTCTGGATGTCGGCCGCCGAGGGGAACGCGAGCGCGTTCCACTGGACGTAGTCCGTCTGCTGCGTCTTGCAGCGGCTGTACGAGCCGTTGACCTTGACGAGCTTGCCGTCGAGGGTCGGCTCCCAGAGGCCGTACTTCGACTCGTCCCAGTCGCTCGGCTTGAACGAGGCCGGGTCCACCGTCTTGCAGTCGTTGATCAGGGCGTACTTGTCCTGGAGCTGCGAGTAGTGGATGTCGTTGTTGTTGCCCGTGCCGTACTGGTAGGTCAGGCCGAGGATGCCGCCGAAGTTGTCCATCTTGCCGAGGAGGCCAGGGACGCGCTTGGCATCGGAGCCGGTGTAGGTGTCGGGGTAGACCTGGACGACGTCGCCGTAGAAGCTACGAGCGGCCGCGAAGTCGTACGCGCCGAGACCGATGAGGTCCTGGGTCGCCTCACCCGCGTAGTCCATGACCGAGGACTGCATCCACATCCAGATGAGGCCCTCGTTCTCCTGCTGATCGACCGGGTCGAAGTAGCGCGGGCCGACGCACGTGGAGCCGTCCTGCTGGAGGTCGGTGCAGAGCTTCTTCACCGTGCCGTTGCGGGTACGGAGCTGCCAGTACTGCGGGCGGTAGTTGAACGGGTCCGACGAGCTCACGAAGTTGTGCCGGAGGCCGATCGAGTGACCCATCTCGTGGATCATGACGGCGTAGTGCACGCGCTGCGCGAGGTACTTGCGGATCTTCTCCGCGCGGTCTTGCTGCGAGGCCTTGCACTGGGCAGCGCCGGCCTTGGTCGTGTCGCAGCGCGCCTCGAACTTGCCGAACTTGCCTTCGACGAGGTTCGCGAGCTGCGCGTTCGCGAGCGGAGCGGCCGAGCCCGACATCACGCACACGCCGCGGTCGGCGAGGGCGGCCTCACGCATGTTGCGCATGTCGCGCTGGAGCGTGGGGTTCGAGAGCTGGAAGACCGACGCGAGGCTGGTCTTCAGGTCGTTCGGGAGCTTGGCGGTGTTGACGCCGGCGTACTGCTGCATCGCCGGGGTCATGAGCTGCGCTTCGACGTTCGAGCCGATCGCGGCCTTGCGGCGCGCGTCGTAGATCGGACGCATCACGCTGGCGGCGTTGATGTCGGTGCGGATGCCCTGGGCCTCCGCCTTGATCTTCATCGACTTCGCGATGAGGGCCTCCGACGCCTTGGGGGCCTCGGACACGCTCTTGATCGACTTGCCGGCCGCGCCCACCGTGTTGATCGCGACCTGGTTGGCCGTGAGCTTCGGGTAGTTGTAGGCGGCCTCCGAGGCCTTCGCCCAATCGGCGATGTTGGTGCCGTTGGTGATGTCCTCGGTCGAGAGCTCCTTCTTGATGTAGCGGAGCTGATCGACGATGCCCTGGCTCCAGAGATCGTTGATGTGCGTCCAGATGTTGATCGACGCGGCGATCTTGCGGCCGGTGACGGGGTCGTCACCGTCGGTCATGATGCCCCACGCCGACGGATCCTGCGGCTTCGCGATGTGGTTGACCACGTTGTAGCGAAGGTCGCCGAGGCGGACGTTGATCGACTTGCTGCAGGCGTCGAGGATCTTCTTGTCCTCGTCGGTCTTCAGCTTCTTGTTCGACGCCGTCTGGCACTGGAGCGCGGTGATCTCCTTGGGGAGGCGCTTGTCGGGCGTGGCGCACGAGTTGGGGTCGTTCGCCTCGACCGGGCTGTGGCAGAGGGCCACCATCTCGGGGAGCTTGGCCGTCGCGATGACGCCCGCCGAGTAGCCGCGCTTGCCGCCGAGGTCGTCGGCGATGGGCTGGCACTTGGCCGCGTCCTGCTTGGCGAACTCCTCGGGGCTCGCGTTCGCGATCGTCGCGCGGCAGAGATCGACCTCGCGAGCGAGCTCGATGAGGTCGTCGTTCTCGTCCTGCTGCCCGAAGTAGACCGGGAAGTTGGCGGCGCAGGTGGCGGCGTCGGTGCCGACGCGGCGGCACTCGGCGTACTTCGCCGTCTGGATGGCCGAGCGCATGGCGACGTCCCACTCGTGGGTCGCCCAGTTGCTACCCTCGAAGTAGTCGAGGTTGCCCTCGACGTTGACGTACCAGTTGATCGGCTTGGCGACGCGGGCCTGGTAGGGCAGCGTGCACTTCTTGGAGAAGGTGTCGCACTGCGAGCCCTTGAAGCCGGTGGCCTCGGTGACCGCCGCGCAGACGTCGGCCGTGCCGTCCTTGTCCGCGTCGGTGTTGGGGTCCGCGCCGAAGGTGACGGTCTTCGGGGTGTTGCACTCGACCTCGCCCTTGCGCTCGTCCTGGGCGGTGAACTTCTTCCCCGACCACTCGTTGGCGAAGTAGTGATCGCGCTGCCACACCTCGTAGCGCGAGATGAAGCGGTGCCACTTCTCGTCGACGATGCCGAAGTTGCGGGCGTAGCCGCGGCGGTCGTTGGTGAACGCGCCGTAGGCCTGGAAGCGGTAGCCGTCCCAGTCCTTGGGCTCGTAGTCGATCTTCGGCGAGACGCGGAGGAACGACTGACGGAGCGTGATCTCGACCGGGCTGCACATCGCCACCGGCTCGCCGCCGCCCGAGAACTCGGGGGGAAGCATGCAGCTCGGGAACTTGTCGATGCCCCAGCCGAGGTGGGAGAGGTCGATCTCCTGGGGAGCGGCGAACGCCTTGTTCGTGACGTCGAAGTAGCCCTGCTCCAGGTTGAACACCGGGAAGTTCGGGTCGGTCGGATCCGTCACGTGGTAGGCGAGCGGCTCGTAGTGGATGCCGCCGAAGAGGCCCATCATCGAGAGCGTGTCGAAGTCGTAGTTGTCCGTGGACATGTTCTGCGACCAGTCGACGCGCATGAACTCGCGCTCGTACCAGGGGCGGTCCGAGGTGTTCTCGACGATGACGTTGCCCTCTTCACCCGTCGACGCGTTGTAGTCGCGGCGGATGTCGAAGTGGCTCTCGATCGGGTAGGCGTAGGCGACGATGCCGTTCGGCTTCGGGCCCGAGACGCCCTTGCCGTCGCTGTCGTTCAGCCGCTCGTAGTCGAGGCGACCGATGAGCTGACGCTCGGTGATCTCCCACTTGATGCGGGCGACCGGCTGGGCGTACGTCGAGGTGAAGAGGCCGTCCTGGCTCGCGCCATAGCCCACGTCCACGACGGTGCCACGAGCATAGAACGACGGGTCGTCCCCGGCGCCCTGCAAGTCAGCTCCTACGAAGAAGGACTTGGGAAGAGCCTGAGGTTGCACCCGGTTGATGGGGTCACGCTCTTCAGCGCACCCGATGGAGCCGTAGGCGACGGCTCCCAACACGGCGGCGAACCCTAGTCGCCGAATCCACTTCGATCGCATCCCGACCTCCTTAGACAGACGTTCAGCCGACGGGCGGCTGATGAAAACCGGCGGAGCGCCACATGCAAAACCCGCTCCGCTCTTGAAACTCTTTTCGGTACCGAAGCTTACAAATCCACACCCGGAAAGATGACAGGCACGTAACGCACGATCGTTAGTGTTGTGACTCGCCTGTCGTGCGCGACTTTACGGAGACCCTGAGCTCGACCGCCCTCGCGTGCGCCTCGAGCCCCTCGAGCCGGGCGAAGGCCGTGATGGCCTGCGCCTGCTCCTCCAGAGCCGCCGCCTCGTAGCGCAGGACCGAGGTCCGTGCCACGAAGTCGTAGACCCCGAGCGGCGATCCGTAGCGGACCGCGCCCCCGGTCGGAAGGACGTGGGAGGGACCGGCGAGATAGTCGCCTGCCGCCTCCGGCGTCAAGTGGCCCAGAAAGACCGCGCCGGCGGCGCGGATTCCAGGCAGAAGCTCCTCAGGGTCGCGCACTTGAAGGCTCACGTGCTCGACGGCGAGCCGATCGGCGACCTCGGCGAGGCGCGCGCGGCTCGAGACCACGAAGGCGTGGCCGTTGGTTTCGACGGACGCGCGCGCGATGGCGACGCGGGGGAGATCGGCGAGCTGCCGCGCGAGCTCGCGCTCGACCGCCTCGACCAGCGGCGGGTGCGAGGTGACGAGCAGCGGGTAGGCCGCCTCGTCGTGCTCGGCTTGCGAGAGCAGGTCCGCCGCCACGAGGCGCGCGTCGGCGGTCTCGTCGGCCACGACGAGGATCTCGCTCGGCCCCGCGATCGAGTCGATCGAAACGGCGCCGAAGACGAGGCGTTTTGCGCAGGCGACGTAGGCGTTGCCCGGGCCCACGATCTTGTCGCAGCGCGGGACCGACGCGGTGCCGTAGGCCAGCGCCGCGATCGCCTGCGCGCCGCCGGCGTCGACCACCGCGGTGACGCCCGAGAGGTGAGCGGCGGCGAGGAGCGCGTCGTCGCTCGCGTCGCCGGCGAGCGGGGTCGCGAGCACGATGTCGCGGACCCCCGCGACCCTCGCGGGGATCGCGCTCATGAGGACGCTCGACGGGTAGCGCGCCTTGCCGCCCGGCGCGTACACGCCCGCGCGGCGCACCGGGGACACGCGGAGCCCGAGGCCCACTCCCCCCTCCTCGTAGCGGAAGCCCGCGTCGCGCTCCCGCTCGTGGAAGCGGCGAATGCGATCGGCGGCGAGCTGGAGCGCGGCCCGCGCGTTGGGGTCGAGCCGCGCGAGGGCGGCTTCACCGCCGTACGCGGCGAGGTAGAGCGCGTTCGGGCGGCGCCCCGCGAAGCGCTCCTGGAGCCGGAGCACGGCCGCGTCCCCTTCGGCCCGGACGGCGGCGAGGATCTCGCGGACCACGGGCTCGACTGCGGCAAAATCGGCCTCACCGCGATCGGCCAGCGACGCCAAGGCGGCTTGCGCCTCGGACGTGCCGTCGATGTGGGTGTGAAGGCGCATGGGTCGGCGTCCATAGCGCACAACCGGCCCCCCTGCACGTCGGGAAACGGATATCCTGCGCGGGTCGATGCGGTTCGATAAGGCGCTCGCGATCCTCGGCAGTCTGGCTGGAATCTTCTCCGGCTGCGCGTCCACGCCAGGCGCTCCCGATCCCGGGTGCGCCTCCACGCTCGGCGTGTGCGCCTCGCCGCGAGACGAGCGAGCGCTCTGCCACGGCAGCCCGCTCGGACGCGACGGGGTCTGCGTGGCAGAGCCCTGCGGCGCGGGTCAGACCACGCTCGACTCGGGCGGCTGCGTGCCGACCCTGGGCCTCAACGTGGCGGCCCACCCTGCCGGCCTGACCGTCGATGAGGGGGAGCACTTCGAGTGCCCCGCGCACACCCGCATGGTCGCCCTGGCGTCGGCCAGCGGCCCGCGAGGGTTGTGCCTCGCGCGCAACGCGTGCCCCTTTGGGTCACGTTGGCTCAAAGGCCAATGCGCGGCGATGCCCCGCTGCGCAGGCCAGGCTATTTTCGATGAGACCACGGGCACTTGCACGCAGCTCGTGGCTCGCTCCGGCGGGGCCCTCGACGTGGGGGCGTGGGCGCGGGCCGCCTTGGGGGCGGACGGCGGGCGGGCGGCGAGCTACTGGTGTGGCCCCTTGGCACAGCGGCCGCTGGACGTGGGGGCGGTGAGCGACTCACCCTCGACCGTCGTGGCAACGATCGACCTCGTCTTCGTGGGCAATGACCCGAGGTCGGCTGAAGTTACCGTAAGAACGAGGGATTTGTCTCAAGCGCCCGCTGTGGAGGGGGTGGTTCGACCGCTCGTGGACCTCCTCCGCCGGTTGCCGGGCCCCACGTCGGCGTCGCGCGTCACGGTCCAGACGCGTTGCGCGGTGCCGGGGCCTGGCACAGCGGCACGCGTCAGCGCTCCGCGTGGATGAGCTGGGAGCTGGCTCGATCGGCACGCTTTGCTGTGGGACGGCGCCGAAAAGCCTGTTACTTTGAACGCCTCGCGGGCGGGGCCCGCGTCTTGTCTGCCGAGAGGGTGACGTGGATAGTGACCTTGCGGACGCGGTCGACGGCCTGAAGGCCGTCTTTCAGAAGAGAAAAGTCGATCTCGCGTTCGGCAAAGCTCCGCCCGAGACGGTGGACGCGCTGAAGAAGCAGCTGAAGATCCCTCACCGCTTCCGGAGCTTCTTGCTCGGGGCGAACCCCACCAAGGTGGAGACGCTGACGCCGGTGGAGCGGGTGCGCCTGATCCCCGCCGAAGAGCTCGTCGCCGCGCAGGCCCGGATCACCAAGCCCAGCGACGGCGCCAGCGCGCCCGCGGACTGGAAGGCCTCGTGGGTGGTGATCGCCGAGAGCACGCTGCTCGGCGACCCCTACTTCCTCGACGTGTCCAAGCCCGATCCCGAGGGCGACTGCCCGGTCTACACCGCGATGAGCGGCCAAGATCGCTGGAGCCCCACCCTCGCGGCGTCGTCGTTCGCGCAGTTCCTCCGCATCCTCTCCACGGCGATGGAGATCGCGGCCGGCTTCGGCGACGCGATCATGGACGACGAGGACGAAGACAGCTTCCGCGAGGCGCTCGGCCCCAAGGTCAAGATCATCGACGCCGCCGCGATGCGCGCCGGCCACTGGACCTGAGCGGCGCCCGCGCGCGACCGAGGCTTGCGCCGCACCGAGCGGCGTGTTGAAACGCGCGCATGGTCGAGACCGCGTATTCGCATACGAGCTTCCGCGTCCCCGAGATCCCCCACAAGTACGGGCCCCGGGTCCACCTGCTCGACGACCCGCTCGCGTGGTCGCTCCTCGCCCAGCTCTGCGCGCCGGAGACGGTGCAACCCCGCGTCGGCAACCTGGTGCGGATGCTCTACGAGAAGCTCGCCCAGGCGGTGATCGCCGCCGAGTTTCCGCGGAAGAAGGTCGCTATCCCTACACGGATGGTCATCAAGAGCCCCGAGGCGGTCTATCGCGGCCTCGCCATCGACGACGAGACCAAGGCCGTCACCGTCGGGATCGCCCGCGCGGGGACGATGCCGTCGCAGGTCGTCTACGATCTGCTCAACGAGGTGATGGACCCGTCCGCGGTCCGTCAGGACCACCTCTTCATGTCGCGCGAGACCGACAAAGACGGGAAGGTCATCGGCGCCACCTGGCACGACGCCAAGATCGGGCGCGACGTCGAGGGGCGCATCCTGCTCGTCCCCGATCCGATGGGGGCCACCGGGTCGTCGATCAACAGCGCGCTCACCCACTACAAGACGCGCCTCGAGGGAACGCCGGCGGTGTGCATCACCATGCACCTCGTCGTGACGCCCGAATACATCAAGAGCGTGCTCGCCGCCCACCCGGAGACGATCATCTACGCGCTGCGGCTCGACCGCGGGCTGTCGCCGTCGAAGGTGCTCTCCACCGTGCCCGGCACCCACTGGGACGAGGAGCGTGGCCTCGACGAGCACCAGTACATCGTCCCCGGCGCGGGCGGCGTGGGCGAGATCCTGAACAACGCCTGGGTCTGAGGCGGCGCTACTTCTTCTTCTTCTTGTGGCGCGGGTTGTGGCGGACGACGAGGTCCGCGTACGCCGGGGTGTCGCCGCCCGGCTCACGGAAGGACTGCGCGGCCTCGGCCGCGGCCTCCGGGAGCCGATCGAGCATGACCTTCACCTCGGACGCGGCGTGCGCCTTGTCGTCCTTGGCGAAGCCGTCGAAGGCCGCCTCGAGATCGCCCACCCTCGTCCCCCGCAGGTGGCCGCGGCGCCCGATCTCGGCGTAGCTCCGCGCGAGCTGATCGCCGTCGAAGCGGTGGGCGCTGACGAGCTCCGCGGCCACGCGCAAGACCCCCGACGGAGCCACGCGCCCGTCCTCGTGCACGACGAACGCGGCCTGGAGGTAGTTGTAGAATGGGACGACGCGCGCCCCGTAGACCGCGAACTCGTCGGGCGGGGTCTGGCGCTCCAGGTGGATGAGCACGCGCTCGACGACGGTGGCGGGCTCGAAGGACCGAGCCACCTCGAGCGTGTGCTCGAGGACGTCTTCGTACATCTCGCCGCGCTCGCAGATGCGCGCGAGCTCGTCGACCGACACCTTGCCCGACAGGACGTCGCCGTAGAGGCTGTAGACGAACGCGTCGGCCTCGGCGTCGTCGCCGAAGAGCGTCTCGCGAGCGTGAGCCAGCTCCGGCGGGAGCTTCGTGGCGCGAGCGTCGAGGAGCGCGGGGAGCTTGTAGCCGAGCTGGTCGCGGAGCGCGCGGAAGCGGAGGCGAAGGACGTTCTTCAGGTTCGGCTTGAGGGTGAAGCTGTCCCACACGATGCCGTCGAGCCGGAGCTTGTCCTCGAGGCTCTTGCGCATCTGGGTCGGTGACCCGCTGAGGATGTGGACCGAGACGCCCGTCTTCACCATCTCGCGCAGGAGCGAGGAGGCGCCCGGGTTCGTGCGCTTCTCGTCAGGGCGCTCGAGCGCGGTCTTGACGAGATCGCGCACGGTGTCGAACTCGGTGCGGAGGTAGGTCTTGTCGAGATCCCACCGCGCGATGTGGCGCGTAGCCACTTTCTCCTCTGCGCTCATCGCGCCGCTCCCTCCGCGGTGTACACCTTCGTGCACTCGGCGCGCTGGCCGCCCTGCTTCTGGACCGTGACCCGGAACGGCCGCTTCGGAGACGCCGCCGCCACGTACGCCGTCGCGAGCGCATCGCACTCGGGCGCGGTGCCGAACATGTCCACCGTGCACGACACGAGCTCGCGCTCGCCGCCGGGCGGGAGATCGCCGGCGTCGGGCGAGAGGTCCTTCACCAGGCTCGCCATGCGATCCATGTCCACCACCATCGCCTGCATGCAGCCCTTGGCGCGGAGCTCCTGGGTGCCCGGGGCGCGCTGGGCCTCCTCCATCATCTTGGCGGAGTCGCCGACGAAGCGGACGATCTTCTGGCCCTCGGGGCTGCTCAGGACCTTGAGCGCCCCCACCGCGGCGAGGACGACCACGAGGACGGTGAGCCCGCCCACGACGATGATGGCGATGAGGCAGCCGCTCATCTTCTTCTTCGGGGCGGGAGCGGGGGCGGCGGCGCTCACTCTGCGGTCCCTTTCGGCTTCGGCGCCGCCTTCTTCGGCGCCGGCGTCTTGGCGACCGGCCTCTTCGCCGGCGGCTTCTTGGCGTCGGCCTTCGCGCTCCGGGCCGCGACCTTGCCCTCCTCCGCCGCGGCGGGCGCCTTCTTCTTCTTGAGCCGGCGCGGGGGCAGGAGCTCGGCCGCGGTGGCGATCTTCTTCGCGAGGAAGATCGCGGCGTCGAGCTTGAAGAAGCTGCGCGCCCGGTAGAAGTGCAGCGCCGACTCGTTGTTCTCGGCGACCTCGAGGACGAGGTGGGTGCAGCCGCGGAGCTTCGCGAGGTGGTCGAGCTGCTCGAGCATGAAGTTGCCGATGCCGCGGCCCTGCATGTCGGGGTGCACCGCGAGCTCCTCGACGAAGAGCGGGCGCATGTCGCGCTTGTCGAAGTACCGCTCGTTCATCCAGTTGTCGGTGCCCGAGATCTCGAACGCGCACTCGGCGTACCCGACGACCGTCTCCTCCTTGCCCTCGCCGACCAGGAAGAGGAGCTGCTCGACGCCCTCCTCCTCGTAGACCTCGAGGAAGCGCTTCTTCGAGCGCGGGCGCTGGTACTCGACCGTCTCCCGGTTCACGTCGCGGAAGACGAGCTTCAGGAACTCCCACACGCGGTTGAGGTCGCGGCGGTGGATGCGCCGCACCGAGACGACCGGCTCGGCGGGCGTGTCCTTGGGCTTCTTGGCCTCGGTCATTGGCGCGAGTCTATCCGAGCGGCCCGCCCGGAGGGTAGCTCGCGTGGCGGGGACGGCGGCGCCGGCCCTGCCGCGCCCGAAGCCGGGTCAGACCGCGATCGACTTCTTGAGGTCTTCGAGGGCGAACAGGAGCTCGTGGGCCCCCGACTCGAACGCGAGCTCGAGCGCCTCGCGGAGGTACATGTGCGCCTCTTGCTTGCGGTCGCGGCCCTTGGCGACCTGGGCGAGCGCGCCGAGGACCCGCGCGCGGTCTTCGCCGCTCGGACCGGCGAGATCGAGCGCCTCGCGCAAGACGCCCTCGGCGTCGGTGAACTGGCCCGCGTTGGTGAGCTGCTCGCCGAGCTTGCGGGAGAAGATGAGGACCGCCCGCAGGGGGTCGTCGAGCTCCCCGCGGAAGAGCTCGCGGCGCGCGAGCTCGAGGCCGCGGCGGAGCGCGGTGATCGACGCGGCGCTGTCGCCGCGAAGCGCGCAGCGGGTGCTCACCTGCTCGAGCAGGATGAGCGCCTGGAAGGTGTTCTGCGACGCGTATTCGTGGAGGGCGCGCACCTCGAGGGGGGCGCCCGCCTCTTCGCACACGGAGGCGGCGACCGAGTGCAGCTCCTTGCGGACGCCGGCAGGGATCGACGCGAGGACGACGTCGCGCAGGAGCGGGTGCGCCACGCGGTAGTTGTCGCCGACCTTCTGCACCATGCCCGCCTTGTCGAGCTCGCCGAGCGCGGCCGCGAGGTCGATCTTGTCGCCGACCATGCGCGAGATCGCGGCCTCGTGGGCGTCGTCGCCGAAGACCGCGACGGCCTGGAGCACCTTGCGGGCGTCGAGCTTCTGGCGCTCGACGCGGAGCGCGATGAGGTCGGCGAGGCGCGCGGGGGCGGTGCCGCCCTGCTCACGCGCGAAGCGGATCATCTGCTCGACGTACATCGGCGCGACGCCGCGCGTCTGGGTCGCGTGGGTCGGCGGAGAGCTCGGCGACGACGCACCCGAGAGCAGCTTCGCGACCGACGTGGTGGGCAGCCCGTTCAAGATCCGAGCGGAGGCCGTCGCCTGCCAGCCGGGGTCGAAGCCCGGGGTGTAGCCGACGACGAGGAGCGCAGGGACGAGCGGGGGCTCGCCCACCGCGTCGGCGAACGCCGCGCGGCTCGCGCCGTCGACCTGCGCGAGATCGTCGACCGCGACGACGACCTTGCGGCCCTTGACGCGCTCGCCGCCGCGCACCATCGCCCACCGGAGCGCCTCCGCGACCGCGAAGCGGCGCTCCTCGGCCGAGAGGCGCGCGCCGTCGGTGCCGATCTCGAACACGTAGCCGAGGCCCTGCTTGGCCTCGGGACCCGCGTCGACGAACGCGGTGTCGGTGACCTTGTCGGGCAAGAGCGCGAGCTCGCGGATCGCCTTGCGGAGCGCGAAGTAGCCGACCTCGGCCCACGCGGGGTCGGGGCCGGTGACGACGACGAGATCGCCGTTCTGCGCGCACTGATCGAGGAACTCGCGGACCAGGCGCGTCTTGCCCATGCCCGGCTCGCCGACCACGCGCGCGCCGACGAGCGAGGCCTTCGCGTCGGCGAGGCGGTCGTGCAGCCAGGCGAGGTCCTCCCCGCGCTCGATGAAGACGAGCGGCAGGGCGACCTTGTCGGCGTCGACCTGGGCCGGCTTCTTCTCCATCGGCGGGGGCGGGCCCGGCTTGGGCTCCTCCGGGAGCTTGATCTCGGCCGGCGTCTCGACGGGCGGCGGCGCGCTCACCGGCGCGGCCGGCACCGGGCGCCCGCTCGGCGGCGACGCGGTGAGGGGGCCGCCGCACTCGCCGCAGAACTTCTGCGTCGCGGGGTTGGCGGCGCCGCACGCCGGGCACGACAAGAGCGACGGCTGCATCCGCCGGACCGACGGCTCGATCTGCGCCATCGCGTCGGTGAGCGCCGCCGCGAACTCGTCGGCCGCCGAGAAGCGGTGCTTCGTCTCCTTGGCGAGGGCCATCAGGCAGACGTCGACGAGCGGCTGCGGGATGTTGCGCTCGGGCGCGACCTTGTGCGGATCCGGGGGAGGATCCGAGATGTGCATCAGCACGACCTGGGTCGGCGACTCGGCCTCGAAGGGCAGGCGCCCGGTCATCAGCTGGTACATGATGACGCCGACCGCGTAGAGGTCGCTGCGCGCGTCGAGCGGGTCGCCGCGGCCCTGCTCGGGGCTCATGTATTCGGGGGTGCCGCAGACGATGCCGGGGCTCGTGATGTTGGGCGAAGAGGCCTCGACGCGCATCTTGGCGAGACCGAAGTCGACGACCTTCACGAAGTCGCCGCCCGACCGCACCGGCTCGAGGATGATGTTCTCGGGCTTGAGGTCGCGGTGGATGATGCCGAGGATGTGCGCCTCGGCGAGCGCGGCCAGCGTCTGGCGGATCACGTCGACGATGCGCCGGAACGCGAGCGGCCCCTCCTCGTACATCACGCGCGCGAGGTCCTTGCCGCGCAAGAACTCCATGACGAGGTAGAGCTGGCCGTCTTCGGTCTTGCCGAAGTCGATGACACCCACCGAGTTGGGATGGTTCAGCCGGCTCGCCGCGCGCGCCTCGGTGATGAAGCGCGCCGCCGCGTTCTCCTCCCCGACGAGGTGCGGGTGGATGATCTTCACCGCGACCGTGCGGCCGAGGTTCGTCTGCTCGGCGCGGTAGACGCGCCCCATGCCGCCGATGCCGACGAGATCCAAGATCACGTAGCCGCCGGGCAGCGTGCGCCCGAGCATCGGGTCGTCGTTGTCCTTCGCGACCTTCGAGAGCGGAAAGCCACACGCCGGACAGAACTTGTGCGCCTCGTCGCAGCCGCTGTTGCACTGAGGACAGATGCGCATCCGATGGCCAACGTACCATGCTCGCTCGGAGAAAACCCAGAACGACGCGCGCGTGCGCACATGACCCTACATTGGCCGCGCCCCCGCGTCTCGCCCACTCGATTCGTGGGACTCGAGTACGATGGCGGGGTGGGCCGAGTCCTCCTGGGAGAGCTGTTCGTCAACGGCAAGGTGATCACGCGCGAGCAGCTCGACGAGGTCCTCGCGATGCCGCGGGTCCCTGGCAAGAAGATCGGCCAGATCCTCATCGAGAAGGGGTGGGTCACCGAAGCGCAGCTCACCCAGACGCTGAGCCTCCAGCTCGGCATCCCGTGGGTGTCGCTGTATCACATCGACTTCTCGCGCCAGCTCCTCAACCGCGTGCCGCGCGACCTCGCCGAGAAGTACTGCCTCGTCCCGATCTTCGTCCGCCACGTGAAGGGCCAGGGCGACACGCTCTACATCGCCACCGACGACCCGAAGAACGAGAGCGCGATCGCGGAGGTCGTCCGCTCGGCGGGGCTGCCGGCGCGCCCGATGATCGCCTCGCCGTCGGACATCCGCAGCGCGATCCGCGTCTACTACGGCGACGGGGCGGCCGATCCGCCCATCCCGACGCCGGAGGTGTTGCCGCCCACCCGGCCCGATCCCCCGCCGGTGCCGCCCAAGCGCGAAGAGCGACGCTCCGTGCCCACGCCACCACCGCCGCCGCCGAACGCTCCGGTGATCGTGCCCGCCGCGGCGCCGTCCCAGCCTGGCCCGAGCTCCACCCCGAGCGCGCCCCCGCCCCCGCCGGCCTCACCGAGCGCGCCGCCGCCGCCGATGTCGCGCCCCTCGCGCCCGAGCGACCTCCCGCCCGGCGGCCGCAAGCCGCGCATGGTCGCGCTCACCCTGCTCGATGGCACCACCCTCAGCCTGCCGGCCCGAGGGCGCAAGCGCACCGAGTCCATCCCGCCGTCGGCGGGCGGGGTCTCCGAGGCGCTCACCGCGCGCGACCTCGTGAGCGCGCTGCGCGCCGTGTCTCACGGCGCGGACGCGAGCGAGATCCTCGGGGATCAGCCGCAGTGGGAGCCGATCCTCGCCGCCCTCTTGTCGATCATGCTCCGCAAGGGACTGATCGCCGACTGGGAGTTCATCGACGAATACCGGAAGATCTGAGCCCCTCAGGGCTTCGCGGCGCGGGCCTTCACCTCGGCCGCCTTCCGCCACTCGCGGCCCCACGGCATCGCGCGATCCATCTCCTCGTCGTCGCCCCAGCCGTAGAGCTTCGACACGCCGCGCACCGGCGGGGTGAGCTCCAGGCAGAGGTCGAACTCCGGCTTGTCGCTGCAGCTCTTCACCGCGAACTTCACCGTCTGCTTCTTCTGGTCTTGCAGGAAGACGATGTCGAGCCGGGAGCCCTGGCGCTCGAGCTCGAAGATCTCGAGCGTCGATCGGAAGCTCGAGCCCTTGTCTTCGAGGCCGATGCCGCCGGCGAAGAAGATCCAGAGGTCCACGGTGTCGGTGCGCTTCGCCGGGAGCTTGTCGAGCCAGAGGCGCCCGAGGAGCAGGCGGGGGCTCTTCTCGTCCTCGCCGTCGGTCGCCTCCACTCGCGGGCCGGCGGCGTGCTCGGCCGCGCGCTCCGGCGGCGCCGACTTCTTCGGCCACAAGCACAAGCCGAGGGTGACGGCGCCGAGCGCGCCCACGACCGCGACCTTCGAGACCAGCGAGCTTCCCCTCATGAGCTTCATCTCCCCGTGTTACGCCCGCGCCGGGGGGATTGCCCCCTCGGCCCGGAGGGCCTCGATCCGCGCCTCGTCGAGGCCGGCCTCGCGGAGGATGGCCTCGGTGTGCTCGCCCTGGCGCGGCGGCGGCGCGTGGTGCTTGCCGCGCGGCGTGACCGGCAAGCGGAGCTGCGTCGACTTGCCGGCGGGCGTGTCGACGTCGATGAAGAGCCCGCGCGCGACCGCGTGGGGATCGCGCGGGAGCTCGGTCGGCTCGAGCACCGGCTCGAGGCAGACGTCGTGCGCGGCGGCGAAATCCTCCCACTCCGCGCGGGTGCGCTGGGCGAAGATCGCCTCGACCTTCGCCTGGAGCTCGGCCTGGTGCGGCCCGGGGATGAGCGCGCCCATCTCCGGCTCGAGCCCCACCTGCGCGCAGAAGGTGAGCCAGAACTTCGGCTCGAGCGCGCCCAAACTCATGTATTTTGCATCTTTCGTGGCGTAGGTGCGGTAGGGCGCGATGCCGCCGGTGAGCGGGCCCTGCCCGCGGGTCGGCGTCTCGCCGCCGAACACCTGGCCGAAGCCGGAGAGCGCGAAGCCCATCGCGCTCTCGAGCATCGAGACGTCGACGAACCCGCCCTTGCCCGTCGCGTCGCGCTGGCGGAGCGCGCCGAGGATGCCGATGACGGCGTAGAGCGCGCCCGAGACGTCGGCGAGCTGGAAGCCCGGCACCGCCGGCGGCTGGCCCGCCGGCCCCTGGAAGCCGAGCACGCCCCCGCGCGCGAGGTAGTTGATGTCGTGCCCCGCGCGCTTCGCGAGCGGGCCGTCCTGGCCGTAGCCGGTGATCGCGCACACCACGAGGCGCGGGTTCTTCGCGAGGAGCGCGTCGTGAGGGAGCCCGAGGCGATCCAGCACGCCCGGGCGGAACTGCTCGAGGAGCACGTCGTAGCGCGCGACCATGTCGAGCATCGCGGCCTTGGCGCCGGGCTTCTTCAGGTCGAGCACCATCGACCGCTTGCCGCGGTTGAGCGCGAGGAACGCGGTCGACTCGCCCCCGACGAGCGGCGGCATGTGACGCAGGTAGTCGCCCCCGCCCGGGTCCTCCACCTTGTCGACGGCCGCGCCCATGTCGGCGAGCACGAGCGACGCGAACGGGCCCGGCAAGAGGCGGCTCAGATCGAGGACGCGGACACCTTCGAGGGGCAACATGGATCGGCCTTTCTCTCCGGGGGCAAGACACGCGAAGACCCTCGACGCGGCGAGGCGTGAGGGTCTCCGGGGGGCGGTGGCAGCGGCGGAGGACCCGCCGCCGTCACGACGTCACTTGTACGAGAAGAGCTTCTGGAGCTTCATCGCGAGCATCTGGTTGCCCGCCACCTTGAGCTTGCCCGCGAAGAAGAGCTGCATGCCGTTCGCCTGCGGGTTCTCGAGGAGCTTCTGGAAGTCCTCGGCCGCGATGGTGATCGTGCAGTCGGCGGTGTCGTTGCCGGCCTTGATGACGGGGCCCGACGCGGTCGCGTCGATCCACCACTCACCCTCACCGGTGACGTTGATCTGGTACTTCGCGCCGATCGTCTTCGCGTCGTCGGCGTTCTTGGCCATCCCGGCGGGGAGGTCTTCGTTGAAGAGCTTCTTGATGTCGACAGCCATCGCGGGGTCCTCCTCTTGGGATCTGAATCGCGGTTCAGCGAGCTAACATCGTAGGGAGCGGTGCGTCAAGCCACCGCGTGCACCCGGCGAGCGAGCGCGGGCGGCCGCCGCGCCTCGAATCGCCCGCGACGGCGGCGCTCGAGAGGCGAAAAACCCGTATGATCGAAGAGCGGGGGGCGGCTCCCCCTCCCCTCCCCTCCCTCCCTCCCCTCCCTCCCCGCGCGAGAGTCATGGCGGACCCGAAGGACACCGAGGCGGAGCCGATGCTCCCCCTCCACATGGCGACCAACACGGCGGCGACGCCGCCGCGCGAGGCCCTCGAGCGCGAGGGTGGCCCGTCGCGCGACGCGCCGTCGGCGGTCCGCCACGCGGATCACTTCTACGAGGGCACGTGGGTGCCCTTCCACCGCGCCGACGGGACGCTGCCCCCGCACTTCGGCGAGCGGATGGTGCTCAAGCACCCGTGCTCGCCCTACCCGGTGACGATGGAGGCCTTCGCGAGGCTCTTCGGCCACACCCCGGAGCGCGCCGCGCTCCTCCGCGGGCTCCTCGACTTCCGGCGCGACCTCCGCGCCATCGGCGTCGACCGCGGCTTCCACTGGATCGGCGGCTCGCTCGTGGAGAAGACCGACAAGACGCCGGGCGACGTCGACGTGGTGACCTTCTTCGTGGCGCCCGAGCGCTGGAGCGACGCGGCCACGCGCGAGGCGGTGACGCGAGACCACCCCGCCCTCTTCGACAAGGAGCTCGCGAAGGCGCGCTACCGCGTCGACGCCTACCTCGTGCAGCTCGCGCTCAAGCGCGACATGTTCCGGCACCTCACGCTGTGGAGCGCCCTCTTCGGCCACGACCGGGCCACCAACGCGTGGAAGGGCTTCTGCGAGATCGACCTCGACGCGCCCGACGGCGACGCCGCCGCCCGCGCCGCGCTCGGCTGACGGCGCGCGGTCAACGCGCGCGGAGCCGCGCGAAGAGCCCCTTCGCCACGTCGAACACCAACGCCGGCACGCTCCACGACGCGAAGCCGCGCCCGCGGAGGGCGTTCGTCGCTCCCCCTTTCTTGGGGGGTTTCGGGGGTTTGGGAGGCAGACGGCACGTCCCCGCGTTGGGCCCCGACGTCACGCACTTGGTGCGACCGAGCGTCGTGTGGCACGCGTGCGGCGTCCCGGCGCCGTGGTCGCCGTCGCACGCGAAGCAGCGGCCCGCGTCCGCGCCCGAGGTCACGCACACCGGCACCGCGGCGAGGCACGTCTTGGCCGCGCCGCTCTTGTAGTCGCCGGTGCACGCGGCCTGGCACACCCCGGTGCGCGGGCCGGTGCGGGTGCACAGGGGCGCCGCCGGGTCCCGGCACGGCGCCTTGCCGGCCCCGCCGAGGTCGGCGTCGCAGCGGGAGCAGCTCCCGGTCTCGTCGTTGCACGCGTTGCGCTTGCCGCTGCAGAGGCCGGGCTCGGCCGCGGTGCACCGCGTGCACGCGACGTCGTCGGCGGCGTCGACCTCGCGGCGCCCGGCCGACGCCACGACGCATCCGCTCGCGGTCACCGTCGGCAGCGCGAGCGGCGCCCAGCGCGCTCCGGCGCAGTCGTTCAGGCACACGAGCCCGCCGGCGTAGCTCGCGCCCATCCACACCATCGCCGAGCCGACGTTCTTGTCCCACGCCGAGGCGTACGAGTCGGCCGAGACGAGGACGTCGGGGTGACCGTCGCCGTTCACGTCACCGACGCCGGACACCGCGTGGCCGAGGAAGATGCGGCCGGCGCGCGCGCCGAGCTTGTCGGCGCCGGGGACGTCGGGCAGCTCGTACACGACGGCCGGCTCCGCGCCGAGGCCGTCTTTGCCACCCATGAAGATCATCGCCTTGCCGGTCCCACCCGCGGAGCTCGGCTCCTCGGGGGCGCCGACGATGACGTCGCCGTAACCGTCGCCGTCGAGGTCCCCGGCGGCCGCCATCACGGTGGTGTAGGCCTGGATGCCCCAGGAGAGCTCACCCGGCCCGTGGAAGCCGAGGCCGCGCATGCCCGACAGCGTCCATCCGGGCGTCGCGCTCACGCCCGACGGCGACCCGAGGTGGAGGCCCACGAAGCCGCCGTCGTGATCTCCGCTCCACGGCTTGGCCGAGCGCGCGACGAGCAGGTCGTCGCGCCCGTCGCCGTCGACGTCGCGTGCACTCTGCACGGAAACGCCGAAGTGGGCGTCGCCCTCGGCGCCGAGGAGGGTCTGCGACGGCGTCGTGGTGAAGCCGGCCGCCCCCGAGAACACGAGCACCGAGCCCTCCTGCTTGGCGCCCGACCAGGGCAATCCGATGGCGAAGTCCTCGCGTTTGTCGCCGTCGAAGTCGCCGTGCGTGATCTCCATCGCGCGACCGGGAGCCTCGACGAAGAAGCTCGTGGCTGCGAGGGTGCCCCGGCTCCCGGGGATGATCTCGACGACCTCTTTGTCGAGCCACGCGGCCGCGACGTCGGCGGTGCCGTCCCCGTCCACGTCGCCGATCGGCCACGCGATGCGGCGCTCGAGCTGGAGGGCCGGCTTGCGCGCGAGGCCGGCCGCCGAGCCGAGGTAGATCCGGGAGCCCGTCGTCTCGTCTCCGCCCGATCCCAAGTGTGCGAATACGGATATGTCGTCGTACCCGTCTCCATTGACGTCGCCGAGGCCGATGGCGGTCGCGGGCTGGTTCTTCGACGCCGACCACCCGGCGGTCCATGCGGTGGTCGTCGGCCCCGAGGGCCCGCCCATGAACAGGAAGACGCGGCCCGAGACGTAGCTCGAGCTCGGCCGGTCGCTGCGCGGCGCGTGGGTCCCGACGAGGACGTCGTCGTAGCCGTCGCCGTTCACGTCGCCGGCGGAGGTCACGCTCCAGCCGAGCTCGCCGTAGGCGCCGACGTCGCTCGCCTCCCACGTCCTCGTGACGGGGGCGCTCGCGAGCTCGGGGTCGACGACGACCGGGTATTCGGCGCCGTCGTCGGCGAAGCGGATCGAGACCCCTCCCTCGGTGGCCTCGAAGCGCGCGGCGATCTCGCGCCCCGCCGCGTCTCTCACCGAGAGCTTCGAGTAGCGGAGCGCGGGCCCGTGCAGGGGGACGATCTCCACCGTCTTGCCGTCTTCGCCGACCGCGACGTCGGCAAAGCCGACCTCGAGCTCGATCACCACGTCGCCGCGACCTTCGGGCGCGTCGTCGAGGCGGAGCGCGTGCTCGAGCCCCGTCGGTCGGTTCTCCCACCACTCGACGAGCGTGCCCTCGCGCGACGCGCGCTCGACGCAGGCCGGCCCCGGCGCCGCCGCGCACCCGAGCTTGTAGTCCCCGGTCACGTCCTCGAGCGCGCCCGGACGCCCGACCCGAGCCACGCGGAACGACGCGTCGCGTTTGCCGCCCCGGAACGCGAGGGCGAGCGCGCCGTCTTCGGCCGCGAGCTTGGCGCCGAGCGCCTTGCTGCGCCCCTCGAGCGCGGCACCGACGGCCTCGAACCGCCGCGCCTCGGCGGGCTGCTTCGCGAGCGCCGCCGCCTGGAGCTCGGCGAGCGTGGGCGTCGCGCGCTGGGCGCGCGGGCTGGGCCTCGACGCGGAGCCGGCGGGCGGCGCGTCGCCGCCGCTGCTGCGACCGCAGGCCACGGCGACGAGGAGGAGGACGGCGGGCGCGAGGCGGACGCGCATGCCGGTAGGAACGGCCGGGAGGGCGGCTCCCTGAAGGGGGCACCAGGCGCAAAGGACGATGCAGCGGCTCCTCGGCGCGACGTGGGTGAACGTGCGACTCCACCGGGCGAGCGCGACGCCCTCTTCGCGACGCCGACCGAGCGGTCACGCCGGAGGCCGCGCCCGCCACCCGGCCTACTCTCGTCGCGCCGCGGTCGCGTATGCTCCCGCACACGATGGACGAGTCACCGACCCTCAACGCGATCGCGCGCCTGAAGCTGCGCGAGCTCGAACGGCAGCGCGACTCGCTCGTCGCGACCTACGCCGCGATCGAGCGCGAGGCCGCAGCGAAGACGACGCGCGGGGCGCTGCGCGCGCTCTATCGAGGACTCAAGCGGGTGAAGGTCGCCGACGAGCCGATGCACCCGGACTGCGTCAACCTCGAGGGCGCGCTCGCGGTCGGGCGCGGGGCGGCGGCGCGAGCGCGGAGGCGCCTCGAGGCGGAGCTCGCGCGCGGACGCGATCGCTCGCAGGTCGCGTTCGCCTTCGGGGCGCTGCTCACCGAGTGGGTGAACCGCGCGCCCGCGCCCGACGACGCCGCCGAGCTCACGCGCGCCGCGGCGACGAGGCGGGGACGGACGATCGACCACGCGTACTTCGACCGGCTTCGAAAGAAGCTCGATCTCGGCCCGGTCCGCGCCGCCCTCGCCCCGCTCGCGCTCGCGCGCGCGCCACACGCGCCGGTCGGCACCCACGCGATCGCCTCCGACGGGGAGAAGCCCGGCGCGGTGCGACGCGAAGCGCGCTTGTTCGAGGGCGACGACCCCGCCGACGGCGCGAGCCAACGCCGGCGCGAGCTGTCGGACGCGCTCGCGATCCTGTGGGGAGATCTCGGGAGCTGGACCTGGCCGCGCCCGCTCACCCACCGCGCCGTCTGGGCCGGAGATCGCCATCGTCTCCACCCCGATCTGGATCTGATGACGACGCTCCTCTTGAACGAGGTGACCGACGCCCTCGCGCCGCTCGGAGCCCACGTCGTCCCCGACCGCGCCAACCGGCTCGCGCGCCTGGCGCGCCTGCGCGAGCTCGACGCGCCCGAGATCGTCGTCGCGAACGAAGAGCGCTCGCTCGCCGAGACGCCGCGCGGGCTCGTCTCCGATCCGCGCCTCGACGAATCGGCGCCGGGCTCGATCGACGTCGCGCGGATCGCCGAGGCGACCGCGCTCACGTCGCTCGGTCGGTCCCCGAGCGGGGACTACGCCTACGGCGCCAACGCGCTCGCGCGGATGACGGCCCTCGTCGGCGCCGAGATCGAGCTCGCTCGCGGCCTCGCCCCGGGGGGGCCGCTGTTCGTCCTCAAGACGGATTTCGCGGACTATTTCGGGTCGATCTCGCACGATCTCGTCCTGCGGTTGCTGGAGGACGTCGGCCTCTCCGCGGAGTGGCGCCGCTTCATCGCGAGCTACCTGCGGATGCCGATCTCGGACGGGGTCAAGACGCGCACGCCGGCGCGCGGCCTCCCGCTCGGTCTCACGCTCTCGCGCCTGCTCTCGGAGGTCCTCCTCGCCCACCTCGACGCGAGCGTCCGGCTTGCGACGACGCGGCCCGTCCACTTGATCCGGCTCGTCGACGACGTCGTGGTCGTGACCGACTCCGCCGCCGATCTCGCCCGCGCGTGGGACGCGATCGGCGAGTTCGCGCGCGCGGCCGGCCTCTCGATCAACGCCGCCAAGACCGGCGCGATCGCGATCAACGGCGCGCTCCCGGCGAAGGTCCCCCAGGCACCGCCGCGCTTCGGCCTCCTCGAGCTCACGTCCGACGGCGAGCTCGTCCCCTCGGCGCGCGCCCTCTCCGAGACGCGCGCGCGCGTCGCCGCGCGCCTCGCCGCGACGCCGTCGCTCCTCGAGCGGGTGGAGATCTACAACGCCGAGATGCGCGCCTGCATCCACGGGCTCTGCCCCGCTGCGCGCTTCGGTCGCGCGCACCGGCGCCGGATCGGGCGCGCGATCCGCGACTTCGACCTCGCGCTCGGGGCTCGCGCCCGACTCCGCGCCGAGCTCGCGCGGCGCTACTTCGAGGGCCGGCGCACGGTGCCCGACGCGTGGCTCCACTGGCCGCGGAGCGCCGGCGGTCTCGGCATGCTCGACCCGGCCCTCGAGCTCCTCCAGTATCGAAAATCGAAGCCGATCGAGCGCCCGGCCACGCCACCCACGAAGGACCCGAAGAGCGTGAGCGACTGGCGCGCGTACTACCTCGCGCTCCTCGAGCCCATCGCGCCCGCCCCGCCCGCGACGCACGCGGCGATGGACGCGCTCGCGCGCGACTTCGAGCAACGCCTCGGCGAGATGAAAGGCCGCGACGCCACGGCGGCCGCGGGTGAGGCCGTCAGCCTCGCTCCGTACTGGCGCTGGGTCCTCGCCACCCACGGCCCCGACGTGCTCGATTGGCTCGGGACGTACCGATTCCTCCTCAAATCCCTCGTCCCGCTGCACTTGATCCAGCGCGCCTGATCGACGACGCACAGAGGTCCTCGCCTCGATTCGCCAGTTCGGGCGATCGCTGGCGCTGTGGCCCGATGTCTGGGAGCGCGCGCGGGCGATGAACGCCGCGGGGCGACGCGCCGCCTGAACGGCTCACGAGCGCAGGCGAACGCGCCGCTCGCGACGACGCGGGTGCGACACCGACGGTCGCACCGCGAGCCGCGCGGCGCGAGCCGAGGCCGGGCGCGGGGCGCAGGGTCGCTGCGCGCGCGTCAGTTGCAGCTCGTCTTCGGGGCGGTGTACGCGGGCGTCCGGTCGATGTCGGCCCGCGTGACTTTCCCGGCTCGAATCAAAGACTTGTACGTCGCGCCGCTCGGCCGGAGCGTCCGCTTCTTGGTCACCGGATCGTAGGTGGCGAGGCCGAAGCGCGGGCAGAAGCCGCTCGCCCACTCGAAGTTGTCGAGGAGCGACCAGTGGAAGTAGCCGCGCACGTCGGCGCCTCGGCGCACCGCGTCGCCGATCTCGTAGAGGTGCTCGGCGAGGTAGCGCGGGCGGTTCGCGTCGGACGCGTCGGCGAGGCCGTTCTCCGTGACGACGATCGGGAGCTTGTACGCCGCCGCCTCGTCGAGCACCGTGCCGAGGCCCTCGGGGAAGATG
>JAEUKG010000025.1 GCA_016794325.1 Myxococcales bacterium
CGTGGTGGACGTCGCCGGCGGCGACAAGGTCCCCCGCAAGGGCGGCCCAGGGATCACCCAGAGCGACCTCCTCGTGATCAACAAGACCGACCTCGCGCCGCTCGTCGGCGCGAGCCTCGACGTCATGGCGCGAGACGCCGACCGGATGCGCCAGGGCGGCCCCGTCGTCTTCGCGCGCTGCAAGGACGGCGGCGGCGTGGACGACGTCGTGCGCCACGTCCTCGCCGCGCGCGCCGAGGCGCTCGCGAGCGCGGGCTGAGCGCGCTCAGCGCAGCGTGACGCCGTCGCCGGCGTGGATCTCGGTGCCGGGCGGCACGTCGGTCATGTCGACGTCGTGCAGGCGCAGCATCGCGAACGAGCCCGAGGGCCCGCGGATGTGCGCCGTCTCGACCGACGCGCGGACGGTCCGCCGCGCTCCGCCGGGGCCGACGAGCACGACCGCGATCGGTGCGCGCGGAGGGTCCACGAGGACGAGCTTCGGCATGACATGCACGCCGCCGCCGCGGGCGGCGAAGGCGTCTTCGACGACGAGGATGCGCGTCACGGCGCGGTCGCCGTCGCGCGCGCCGAGACGGTGGCGCGCTTCTCGGACCGCCGGAGCATGTCGAAGAGGCGGAGCGCCGCCGGGCTCGGCGCCTCGGAGAGCGCCTCGAGCTCGCTCGGGCGCAGCGTCTGGTAGACGAGCTCGGCGGTGATGGTGGCGCCGGCGGGGATCTTCTTCATCCGCACCGTCACGCGATCGGAGTTGCCGAACCCGGGGTCGCCCTCCACACCCACCGGCTTGATCATCGCGGCGGCGGGGTGGTCGGCGCGGAAGCCGCGCGGCAGGAGCCGGTTGTCCTTCACGTAGCGGGTCGCGTCGATGAGCGCCTTCACCGGCTTGCCCGACGCGTCGGCCATGACGGCCTCGTACACCTGAACCTCCTCGTCGGAGGTGATGACGTCGCGGTGGGGCAAGACCGCGCCCGCGCCGTCGAGCTGCTTGCCGTCGCGGCGGACCACGCGGCCGAACTCGTCGATCTTGCCGGACTCGAAGAGGACGGCGCCGGCGGCGTTCGTAGCGGTGACGTGGAGCACCACCCGGCGCGACGGATAGCCGGTCGGGAACTTGTGGCCGGCGTCGTTCGTGACCTCGAGCTCGACGACGAGCTCGTCGCCCTCGCGGCGGGCGCCCACGACCGCCACCGTCCCCGCGAGGCCGAGCATCGCCTCGTCGCGCTGCGACTGGGCGAGGAGCTCCTCGGCGGTGACCTTCGCCCCCGTCCACTCGACGTTCTCCGAGAGCAGGCGGAGCATGAGGGCGTTGCCGCCGCGGAACACGTGGCGCCCCTTCAGGGTGCGCGACTTGAGCCCGCTCGGCGGACGGATCGACAGCGGCGACTGGATGGGCTGGCCGTCGTCGTCGACCGCCGGCATGTGGCAGGTCTGGCACGTCTTGCCCTCGGGGCCGGCGTCCGAGAACTTGGAGGCGAGCCACTCGAGGTACGGGGTCTGCTCCGGGAACTCGGGGCCGACCGCGTTGCCCGCGTCGTCGAGCGCCCGGGTGATCACCGTGTGGCAGGTGCCGCACATGTCGCTCTTCTCGGTGTGCGCGGCGTACTCCGGCGTGTAGTCGACGTGGTTCTGCATCGGCACCACGAAGGGATCGGCGTGGGGCCCGAAGATCCTCCGATCCTCGCCGATGACGTAGCCGCCGGTGTACGAGGCGGGCGTCCCCAGGTTGTCGGGGCGGATCTGGTGGCAAAGCGTGCAACTTACACCTTCACGGGCGAGAACCTGGTCCCTGCCCTTGCCGCCGACGAGGTCGTCGTAGTGGACCGACGAGCCCTGGGCGAGGCGCTCGACCGAGCCCATCGGCGCGTGGCAGCGGGTGCACGTCGCCTCGAGCTTCGCGGCCGCGGCCGGCTTCTTGTCGAGCTCGTGGCGGAAGACGGCGAGGTAATACGGGTCGCGCGTCGAGAGGCCCATCATCGTGGCCTTCCACGAGTTGTACGGCGACACGTCACGGCCGGCGGCGTCTTTGAGCGTCTTCGAACCGGCCTCGGAGGAGTGGCAGAAGCCGCAGTCTTCGGCGCCGGTGAAGCGGGTCGAGGTGGTCTTCGACGCCGCGGGCAGCGGCCCGAGCATGTCGCCGGTGGCCGACGCCCACGCGGGCGGCGGCGTCGGCTCGGGCTTCCGCTCGGCGGGCGCGGGCTCGGAGCTCTGCGAGCCGCACGCGGCGGCGGCGGCGAGGACGGACACGAGGGCGGCGCGACGCAGGGACATCGGCGCCCGTATAGCAGGGCCCACCCCGCCACGCACGTGCACGTCTTGCGCTATCATCGGCCCGTGGCCAAGGTCCTCAGCAGCC
>JAEUKG010000030.1 GCA_016794325.1 Myxococcales bacterium
GATGGCGAACACGACGACGGCGGCGAAGAGGCCGACCCCGAGGAGGACCCCGGCCACGAAGAGCGGCCGCGACGTCGCGGCGGGCGCGGCGACCGCGACCGGAGCGAGGAGCGCCGGGATGGGCTGGGGCGGCTGCGACACCGAGATGCGGACGCCGCTCGTCAGCGCGCCCGTCGTCTCGAGCGCGCGGGCGAGCTCCACCGAGAGGGCCTCGGCGCTCGGGGGCCGATCGTTCGGGTCCTTCGACAACGTGCGCATGACCACGCGCTCGACCTCGGGCGGGATCTGCGCGTCGGGGCACACCTCGGAGAGCGGGCGCGGCTGCGTCTTGATGTGGCGCGCCATGACGACGACCGCGTCGTCGTCGGCGAACGGCGGGCGCCCCGCGAGCATCTGGTAGAGGATCACGCCGAGCGCGTAGAGGTCGCTCCGCGGGTCGAGCGCCTTGCCTTGCGCCTGCTCGGGCGACATGTACCGCGGCGTGCCGAAGACGGTGCCGGCCTGGGTCTCGACCGCGTTCATCGCCGCGTCTTCGTCGCGGAGCATCTTGGCGATGCCGAAGTCGAGGACCTTGACGATTTCTTCGTGCTGGCCGCCCGAGAGCACGCGCGCGAAGAAGAGGTTGTCGGGCTTGAGGTCGCGGTGGATGATCCCCTTGGCGTGGGCCTCGGCGAGAGACCGGAGCGCCTGCCGGGTGGTGTCGACGGCGGCGTGCACGCCGAGCCGCCCTTCGCGGTGGAGGCGCTGCCCGAGCGACTCGCCGTCGAGGAGCTCCATCGCGAGGTAGAGCTCGCCGGTCTGCGCCTGACCGAAGTCGAAGACGGTGACGGTGTTGGGCGAGGCGAGCAGGCTGTTCGTGCGCGCCTCGCGGAGGAAGCGCGCCTTGGCGGCGTCGTCGACCGCGCGATCGGAGCGCAAGATCTTGATGGCGACCTCGCGGCCCATCGCGTGTTGCTTGGCCCGGTAGACCGTGCCCATCGAGCCAGCGCCGAGGCGGGCGAGGATGGTGTAGCGGCCCTCGAGGCTCCGGCCGACCATCGGATCGGGAGCTTGGCTCTCGGGGGGCGGCGGCGGCGCGGGGGCGTCTTTTGCGGGCACGACGAGCGCTCCATCCCGTGGACACTGCACGAGATTCAGGTCATCGTACACGGTCCGACATTTCGGACAAACCACTCCCATCGGCTCGGGTGCCGTGTCGTCAGGCCTCCGCCGGGCAGGGGTAACGCTCACCTCGGTCCAAGGTATCGCGCGCGAAGGGTGGTCGCGCAACCGGAAACGTAGGCGAATCGAGGGTGTGCGGGCGGGGCGAGATGGTGCGGTGCGTCAATTTCCGTTGCGCAGCGGCAAGACGTTCCGCGGATCGCACACCACGCTCACGGTCTCGCCGATGAGCGCGGGCCCCGCCGGGATCTTGCGCAGGTCGACCCCCTCGCGCACGCGGCGGACCTCGAGGTGCAAGTGGACGATCCCGGGCGACCCGCTGTCCCCGACGCTGCCGATCTCGGCGCCGTCCTGCAGCTCCGCGCCCGGGCTCGCTTGGCTGCCGATGCGATCGAGGTGGCCGTAGAGCACGATGTAGTCGCGCAGCACCCCCGCCTCGCGCACGGTGTGGTGGGTGACGACCGTGGTGCCGAACAGCGGGCCCGCGAAGAGCACGTCCGACGGGCCCTGCTGGTGCTCGAGCGCCACCAGCGTCACCGGAGTGCCGCGGGTGCCGAGGAGGTCGACGCCGCCGTGACCGACGTGGCTCAGGCGAGCGCCGCGCCGCTGCTCCCGATCCGGACGGTCGAGATCGTAGCCGCTGGCGACGGCGTGCCCGCTCACCCGGGTGGACGAGAAGGGATAGCGGTAGAGGTCGTAGTCGGCGGGGCGATCCGGCGAGCGGGCGATTTGCTCGTACTCCGTCCAGCGGCCGTGGCGCTCGCGGTGGGCGTTCTTGGTCGGCACGAGGAGGGGCGCCTCGGAGGTGTCCGGCGCCACCGAGACGCACACCGGGCCGTCGGGGAGCGTCCCCGCGGGGCACGCCGGACCTCGCGCCGGGGCGCTGCCGCCCGAGCCCGCCGCGGCCGGGGCGGCGGCGCGCGCGGTGCTGCCGAGGGGCGCCGCGCCCGCGGGGGCGAGGAGGCCCGCAGCGGCGAGGCCCCCGCACGCGACGAGGACCCAGCGCGGCGGTGGCCGGCGCGACGGCGAGGGGACGGCAGGGGGCTCGCCCATGCCCTCCTGGACGTCTCGGTCGGCCTCGTCATTCCCCGGTGCAATCACGGCCCCGATACGGTACACCCTTGGGCCGGATGAGCACGATCTCCGATCGCCTTGGTCGCCTGTTCGAGGCCGAGCGCACCGTCCGCGCGCTCCACGCCGAGCTCGCGAAAGAAGACCGCGCGGCCCTCGTCGCCGAGCTCGCCGCGCAGAAGGGCGCCGCCCTCGACGCCCCCGACCCGCGCGAGGCCGAGCTCCGGCTCGTGCGCATCGCCGAGCTGTGCGGCGAGATCGAGGGGCCGGCCGCGGTCGACCTCCTCCTCGACATCCTCGGCACCGATCACCCCGAGGCGCGCGTCGTCGCCGGCGAGGTCCT
>JAEUKG010000037.1 GCA_016794325.1 Myxococcales bacterium
GCCGCGAGCCCGGCGCGCGCGCGCTCGGGCCACGCGCGCTCGCGCGGGAGCGCGCCGAGGACGGCCGCCGTCGCGAGCGCGAACACGGAGCCCTCGGGGCGGATCAAGGTCGTCACCCACGCCATCGCGACGAGCCAGCGCCGCGCGCGCACCGTGCGCGCTGCCGGGTCCTCGGCCCACTCGCTCGCGAGCCGCGCGGTCCGGGCCATCGCCCAGGCGAAGGGGAGGACCTCCATCCCGCTCGCCACGAACCAGTGGAAGCCCCCGAACGCGAGGACGAGCCCGGCGGCGCCGGCGGCGTGCCAGCGGCTCGTGAGCCTCTCGGTGAGGTGGAAGGCCTCGACCGCGAGCGCGCCCATCGCCGCGAACGACAGCGCCCACGCGACCCAGAGGATCGAGTCGCCGCGGAACCCGATCTTGTAGAATACAGCCAATACGGCCGGCCACAGGATGCTGGTGCAGCCGCTCGACGCCGGCTCCGCCGCCTGGAAGTGGAAGGGGTGCCCCTCGGCGATGGCGCGCGCGTACTGGAAGTGGATGTACGCGTCGTCGAGGGTGGCCGCGGGGTGGCCGCACTTGTCGAGGAGCGGGCGCAGGATCGAGCGCGCGGCGAGGGCCGTCGCGAGCGCGACGAGCACGTACCCCAGCCTGGCTTTGAGCGCCGCGAGCACCCGGTCCACGGCGAGCACCGTAGTACAGCGGGCGCGCGCGGTGGCGCCGAAAAAGCGTGGCTTTTCCCGGCCTCCGGCGATAAGACGCCCCGCCGTGCCGCGAAAGCCTGGCCCCTACGACGACTGCCCGCGCCTGCCCGACGCCGATCGGCCCGAGGCCCCCGTCGACGTGCGCTCGCTCGTCTCCGGCGCGTCGATCGAGATCGAGATCGGGCCCGGGCGCGGCGGCTTCATGTTCGAGCGCGCCGCCGCGGCGCCCGAGGCCGGGCTCCTCGGCTTCGAGGTGCGGCGCAAGTGGGCGACGATCGTCGACCGCCGGCTCGGCAAGGCGGGGCTCGGCGGGCGCGCCCGCGTCTTCGCCGAGGACGCGAAGCAGGCGCTCTTGCGGCTCTCGCCCGACGGCTCGGTCGCGCGCTTCTACGTGCACTTCCCCGATCCGTGGTGGAAGAAGCGGCACCAGAAGCGGCTCGTCATGGGCGACGTGCTCGTCGACGAGATGCGGCGCCTCCTCGCGATCGGCGGCGAGCTCTTCGTGCAGAGCGACGTCGAGGAGCGCGTCGACCAGTACGAGGCGCTCATGAAGGACCAGGCCGGCTTCGAGCCCGCGGGCGACGAGCCGGGATCGCCGCGCATCGCCGACAACCCCTACGGCGCGCGGAGCCCGCGCGAGCACCGGGCGATCGCCGACGGCCTGCCCGTCTACCGCCTCCGCTACCGCCGCCGCGGGTGATACGCTCCGGGGCGATGGCGAGCACCGCCCCCAAGCGCGCGACCTACGCCGACGTCCTCGCCGCGCCCGCGAACGCGGTTGCGCAGGTCGCCCATGGTGTACTCTACACCCATCCGCGGCCCGCGGGGCCGCACGCCGCCGCGGCGTCGGTGCTGGGGATGGACCTCGGCGGCGCGTTCCACCGCGGGCGCGGCGGCCCTGGCGGGTGGATCATCCTCGACGAGCCCGAGCTCCACCTCGTCCCCGCGCGCCCGCCCGTCGGGGACGTCGACGTCCTCGTGCCGGATCTCGCCGGCTGGCGCCGCGAGCGCATGCCCGCGGTGCCCGACGCCCCGTATTTCACGCTGCCCCCCGACTGGGTCTGCGAGGTGCTCTCGAGGTCGACGGCCGCCCTGGACCGCAGCGAGAAGATGGAGATCTACGCCGCCGCCGGCGTGGAGCACGCCTGGCTCGTCGACCCGGCGGCGCGCACGCTCGAGGCCTACCGGCGGCAGGACCTCGCGTGGCTCCGCCTCGGCACGTGGCACGACGACGCGCGCGTGCGCGTCCCGCCGTTCGACGCCATCGAGCTCGAGCTCGGGGCCCTGTGGCCCGCTCAGAGCGAGAACTTGTAGCGGGCGACGCCGTCGACGGGGACGTTGACGCTCGCGTTCATCGTCTTCCCGTCCTGGGTCGTGCACGTGATGCGGTGCGTGCCCGCCGAGAGCTCGATGCCGGCGACGGGGGTGGCCCCGCGCGGCGCGCCGTCGACGGCGACGTTGCACCAGCCGCCGGAGGCCGCGACGTTGAGCTTGCCGTTGCCCTGCGGCTGGGTGGGTGGGGGAGGGGGCGGCGGCGCGGTGGCGGCGCCGGTGGCGCTCGCGGTGGGCTTGGCGGCGACGGCGACGGGCGCCTTCTCGAGGAGCACGTCGAAGCGCTTGGTCTCCATCGGGTTGCCCTGGAAGCCGATGGTCTGCTCCACGTATCCCGGTGCGCCCACCACGAGCTTGTGAGCGTCGCCGGAGGTGATGCCGTCGATCATGCCGTCGAAGGTCTTGCCGTCGACCGAGCTGTAGGCAGGGACGCCCTCGGGCTTCACGGTGAGCTGCACGACCACCGAGCCCTTCTTGAGCTCGAGCTTCACCGGCGCCGCGGGGGCGCCGGTCGCGAGCTGGAGGCTGTGGCGCGCGTGCTCGAAGCCGTCCTTCGTGAGCTTGATGTCGAGCGGCGCGCCGACGGGGAGGCCGCCGATGGTGGCGGGCGTGACCTCGGGCCGGAGGTCGCCGTTGATCCAGATGGACGCGCCGGCGGGCTCGCTCGTGATCTCCACCGCGCCCCGGTGGAGCGCCGCGTTCGCCTCGGCGGCGGCGGTGGCCTTCGCCGTCTGCCGGCGGACCCACACGAAGCCGCCGAGCGCGCCGAGCAAGAGCAGCCCCGCGAGGCCGAGCATGACCGCGACGAGGCCGAGCCCGCCGCCGCGCCTGGCGGGGAAGTCGGTGACGGTGTGGGCCGCCGCCGGCATGCTCTGCGTCAGCGAGAGACGACGCTCCATCGTCATCTCGAGGTCCTGCTCCGACGCGCGGTGCGAGTCGATGATGTCGGCGAGCTGCTTGCCCTCGAGGAGCGCCTGCTTCTGCGCGGCGAGCTTCTCCTCGAAGAGGCCCTGCATGAACTGCTGCAGCGCGATGCCGCTCACCGCGATCTGGTGGCGCCGCACGAACGACTCGAGGTCGGCCTGCATGTGGCGCGCGCTCTGGTACCGCTGGGCCGGGTCCTTCGCGAGCGCGGTGAGGACGATCTGCTCGAGATCGGGCGGGTAGCCGGGCCGCACCTGCGACGGCAGCGGGTACTCCTTCTCGCAGATCAGCTTCAGCGTGTCGTACTCGCTCGCGCCCTTGAAGAGGCGCTTGCCGGTGGTGAGCTCGAAGAGCATGACCCCGGTGGCGAAGATGTCGCTGCGGTGGTCGATCGGCAGCGCCCGCGCCTGCTCGGGCGACATGTACGGGACCTTGCCCTTGAGCTTGCCGCTCTTCGTGCCCTCGCCCTCCTTCGTGTCGCTCTTGGCGATCCCGAAGTCGACGATCTTCACGTCGCCGCTGAAGGTGACGACGACGTTCTGCGGGGAGATGTCGCGGTGGACGATGTTGAGCGGAGTGCCGTCGAGCTCGGTCTTCTCGTGGGCGTAGGCGAGGCCCGCGCACACCCCGAGGGTGATCGCGAGCGCGTGCTCGATGGGGAAGTCGAGCACGGCGCGGCGCTTCATCTGGCGCACGATCTGGCGGAGATCCTCGCCGTGCACGTGCTCCATCGCGATGTAGTAGGTGCCGTCGACCTCGCCGACGTCGAAGATCTGCACGATGTTCGGGTGCGACAGCGTCGCCGCGACCCGCGCCTCGTGGAGGAGCATCTCGATGAACGCGCGGTCCTGCGTCATCTGCGGCAGGATGCGCTTGATGACGATGAGCTTCTCGAACCCGGCGACCGACCGCTGGATGGCGAGGAAGAGCTCCGCCATTCCGCCCGTCGCGAGCTTGCGCAGGAGCGTGTATTTGCCGAAGCGCATCGGCATGCCGTCCTGCCCGTGAGCGGAGGCTAGCGAGAGCGAGCCAGGCTGTTGAGGCTGGCCGCCGGGCGGCGAGGGCATCTGCGACATGGTGCTTCGGGTACGGCGAGCCGGCCGTGAAACAGCGACGTTTCCGGCGCGAGTCAGCTCCTTGAACCGTAGTCTGGAGCCCCATGCCGGTCAATCGAGCCGATGCCTAGAAACTGCACCCAAAACCGCCCGACCGCTGCGCGCATCTTGAGGGGCGGGGGCCCGGTTTCACGTAGCAATCGCGTCTCATGGCGCGGGGGCCCGGACGCGGACGGGGGGATGGGCGCACGCTCCGCACTCCGGCGCACATGTCTTACGTCCTGCGACCTCGCCAAGGGTGCGAAACGCCACGGGGTTGTCTCGTGGTAGACGTGGTGGGGATGCGCCGCGCCACCGCTGGCTCCGCCCTCCTCGGGGCGCGCCTCCTCGCCTTCGCCCTCGCCCTCGCCGCGCCGGTCCCCGCCGCGGGCAGCATGCTCGCGCCGATCACCAAGGGGCCTTACGCCCAGCACGTCGGCGACACGTCGGCGGTCGTGCACGTGGAGGTCGACCCGCCCGTGCCCGCGACGCTCGAGCTCGGCGACGCCGGCGCGCCCGGCAAGCTCGAGAGCAAGCAGGCGGTCGGGTTCCACTCGTTCCGCCTGACGGGCCTCGAGCCGGGGCGGCGCTATCCCTATACGGTTCGTGCGGGAGGCGCGGTGCGCCAAGGCGCGTTCACCACCGCGCCGAAGCCCGGTGACGGCGCCGAGCTCCGCTTCCTCGTCTACGGCGACAACCGCAGCGACGACGCCGCGCACGCGGCGGTGGTCCGCGCCATGGTCCCGAAGAAGACCGATTTCCTGCTCCACACCGGCGACTTCGTCGAAGACGGGAGCGATCCGTCGCAGTGGCAGACGTTCTTCGACACCGAGGCGCCGCTGCTCGCGGACCGCGCGTTCTTCTCCTGCGTCGGCAACCACGAGCTCACCGATCGCTCCGGGGCCCTGTACCTCCGGTACTTCGGCCCGTTCCTCGAGGTCGATCCCGACGCCGGGATCAAGAAGCCGCGCCTCTACGGCACCTTCCGCTGGGGGACGACGCGCTTCTTCATGCTCAACGCGATGGACGACTGGGCTCGCAGCGACGAGAAGGCGTGGCTCAAGGGCGAGCTCGAGAAGGCGGAGAAGGAGGAGGGCCTCGTGTGGCGCATCGCGGTGATGCACCACAGCCCGTGGTCGAGCGGCCCGCACGGGCGAAACTCGCGGATGCACGACGCGGGCGTCGTGCAGATGCTCCGCGACGCGAAGATCGACCTCTTCGTCGGCGGCCACGACCACATCTACGAGCGCGGCGACGCCGACGGCGCGCGCTACGTGGTCTCGGGCGGCGGCGGCGCGCCCACCTACGAGATCAAGAACCGCATCATGTTCTCGCGCAAGGCCGAGAGCTCGCGGCACTTCATCGAGGCCCACGTCACCAAGGAGCGCGTGCGCCTCGTGGCCACGCGGCTCGACGGCTCGACCCTCGACGGCTGCGGCTTCACCAAGGGGCAGGCCGGGTGGGACTGCGACGCCCCGGCGCCCGATTTCGACGCCGGGGGCAAGCCGGTCGTCGGGGGGGGGG
>JAEUKG010000056.1 GCA_016794325.1 Myxococcales bacterium
GGGGCGGGCGGCCCCGACGCGCCGCCCCAGCCGACGCGCCTCCACGGGCCGAACGCGCACCCGGGCTCGTTGCAGCGGCCGTTCCCGATGCTCGCGCGCGGCCCGGTCGGCGGCCACGCCACGGGTCGGAACGACGCCCAACCGTCGGTGCTCTCGTACAGGCGGCCGTCGCGCGTCCGGAGCGCCCACGGGCCCCACCCCGCCAGCGGGTCCGTGACGTGGTGGACGACGGTGACGGCGCCGCCCATCGTGACGTCGAGCACCCACGACGCGTCGCGCTCGTAGCGGCCGAAGGCGAACGCGCGGACGCCCGCGACGCCGTCGAGCTCGAGCGCGTTGAATTCCGATGGGGATAGTCGCTCGAGCGCCGCGGGCGCCGCCGCTCGCTGCTCGGTCGCGTGCTCGAAATCGAAGACGGTGATGCCGCCGTCGACGGCCGCGCCGTAGCGGCCGCCCGGCGCCACCGCCACCGCCGTCATGCGGCCGGCGCCGAAGGACGGCGGGAGCGGCGCGCGGGTGAAGCGGCGGCGCCCCGTCCGCGCGCAGCCGGCGAAGTGCTCGATGTCGTCCTCGCAGTCGAAGGCGTAGACGACGCCCCCGGGAGCGAACGGGGTGACGATCGGGCGGCTGCGCGGCCCGACGTGCAGCTCGAGCTCCGGCATCGTGACCTCCCCGGTCGTGAGGTCGACGCTCCCGAGGGTCGCGCCGTCGCGCCGGTCGCACTGGAGGACGACCTCCGTCGTGACGAGGTGCGCGACCTCGCAGTCGAGGCGATCGGGGGCCCCGCGCACGCGCCGGACGTCGCCGCCGCGGCGGGCGACCAGGACCCACCGACCGTCGGTGCGCGCGTGGAGGTCCGGGTCGTCGGCGGCGCGGACCCAGCCCTCCTCGCCGACGAGGCGGGACTCGTCGAAGGGCGACACCAGCGCCGGCTGGCTCCGACCTCGCCTCGCCGAGAGGACCATCTCCTCGGGGTCGAGCTCCAGCTCCGCGAGGTCGGGATCGTGGAGGGTCACCGCGCCGTCGGCGGCGACGCGGCTCGCGCGCCCGTCGGCCCCGATGACGGCGATGGCGTCGCCGGGGGCGACGGCGATGACCCGGGGTCGCACGAAGGGGAGGGTGAGGAACGCCCTCCCGTCGCGGGTGTACATCGTCTTGCCCGCCGGGGTCTCGACGACCGCGAAGCCCGCGGGGTGGGACGCCCCGCGCCCGATGGTCGGACCGTTCGGGATGGGAGCCCCGTCCGGCAAGCCGTAGGTGTGCGCGGCGCCGTCGGAGAGCACGACGAAGTGTGGGCCCACGAAGGAGACGTGGACGCCGCTCCAGACGCGCTTCGCCGCGCCGTCGAAGGTCGACGCGAACGCGACGCCGTCGGGGAGCACGAAGAGGTACCCCCCGCCGAGCCCGTCCGCGACGGCCCACGCCTCGAGGACGGGCGCGCCGAGGCTCGGCGCCGCGCGCGCGGCCTGCCCGGGCTCGATCACCCATCGCTCCCCGACGTCGACGACGCCGCGCCGCCCTTGGCCGAGGTCGACGACGTCGGCGCGCTCGGTCCCGCGACCGGTGAGGAACGTCAGGGGCCTCGGGGCGTCGAGCACCCATCGGGCTGGACCGCGAGGGGTCGGCCACGCCGGCGGCGGCGGTGGAGCCGTGGACGCGTGCGGCGGCGCTCGGGGCGGCGCGACGGGGGCGGTGCGCCCGCACGAGACCGCGGCGCTCGAGGCCGCCGCCGCGACCGCGACGCTCACCGCCGAGAGCGCGGCGCGCGCGCGCCCGTCAGCTCCCACAAACGACCCGGGCGACGCGCGCGACGCCGCCCGGTCGCTGCTTGTTGAACGCGGCGTAGACGACGGTGGGGGCGCCGACGGGGCCGGAGATCTCCGGATCACGGGCGTTGCTCTCGGCGTCGATCGACACCTTCAGACCTTCGAGCGGCGCCTCGCGGTCGAGCGGAGCGCGCGCGAAGAGCACGCGGCCTTGGGAGGTGTCGTTGCCCTCCATCCACGTGACGGCGGCGGTCGCCCCGTCCGTCACCACCGACGGCGCGAAGGCGCTCCCGGACGTGGCCCACGTCCGGGTCTTCGGGATCTCACGCTTCGTGAGGTCCGTCGTCGTCCACTGGAGCACGTAGGGCGCCGACTTCCCGGCGCGCTTGGCCCACACGACGACCGCCTTGCCGTCGGCGACCGCGACCGCGGGGGCGCCCACCTCGCCGCGGTCGATCTGGACCGGCGGCGCGGCGAGGCCTCCCGCGGCGTCGACGAACACGACGTGGATCGCGCCGTTCGACCGGTACGCGCCGATCCCGCCCTGATCGCCCATCGCCAGCGCGGGCGCGGCGTCGAGCATGTCCATGTCCTTCATGGGCGCGACCAGGGTGGGCTTCGCGCCCGCCTTCAAGGGGAAGAGCCAGAGGCCGTCCTTCCACGTGAAGCAGTGGCACACGTCCGCGGGCACGGGGGCGCTCCCCGAGCTCGGCGGCGTGCTCACCGCGGCGGGGCAGGCCGGCTCTCGCGCGGTCGCGAGGGCCACGCTCTTGCTCGTCGCGAGCCGTCCGAGGTGCTGGCGGGTCGGGATCGTCCTCGCCGCGCTGCTGCGGATCGTCGTCGACGGCTCCGGGCCGACGCTCGGCACGTCGCGCCACACCTCGAAGCCCTCCAGGTTGCGGGCGCCCCACGACACGAAGGGCTCGCTCGCGGAGAGCACCCCCGCGTGGCCCGACGTCGCGCACGCGTAGGCCATCACCGGCAGGTTTGCGACGCGGAACGGCCCGTCCCCGCGCCGCAGCACGAGCACGGGCTCCCGCCAGCTGTCACCGACCGTGAAGTCCGCCTGCCGCTCCCAGGTGATCGCCGTGGTGTCTCCGTCGACGAGCACGCGCAGGTTCTCGAGGTGCATGGTGCCGTATTCGGACGCGGTCCCCTTCTTGTCGTCGACGCTCTCGGGAGCGCTGGCGACCCGGCACGCCGAGGGCGCGCCCGCCCCAGCGTCGGGCGCGGGGGCGGGGGCGGCGCTCGCGACCGGCGCGCTGGGGCTCGACGGGCCCGGCGCGCTCGCCGACG
>JAEUKG010000073.1 GCA_016794325.1 Myxococcales bacterium
TTTCAGTGCACGGGCTGCCGTCCCCCTGGCGTCGCAGCCGAGGTCATTCCCATCGTGGGCCCATGGCCCGACAGCTGCTGCTCGCGTGCCCTGAACGGTTCGAACTGCAAGTGAATCGCCCCGCTAGGGGTCGATCATCAGCGCCGCGAAGATCAGCACCAGGTAGAACATCGACGTCGCGAAGACGCCGCGCGCCCACTTCGTCGTGCCCTTGCCCTTGCGCAGGCCGACGAGGCCCGCCGCGACGAACGCCGCCCCGAGGACGAGCGCGCAGATCATGTAGCCGGTGTGCGCGACGCCGAGCGGGATGAAGAGGAGCGAGGTCGCGACGAGGGCGAGCGTCCAGCGCACGATGTGGTGGCGGACGATGGGATCGCCGACGACGTTCGGCGCCACGACGAGCCCGGCCCGCGCGTATTCGCCCTTGCGGAAGAGCGTGATCGCCAGAAAATGCGGGACCTGCCAGAAGAAGAGGACGCCGAAGAGGACGAGGCCCGCGGCGCTCACGCTGTTCGTGCCGGCCGTCCAGCCGAGGAGCGGCGGGATGGCCCCCGGAATCGCGCCGACGAGGAGCGCGTGGTGCGACCGCTGCTTGAGCGGCGTGTACGCGAGCACGTAGAGCACGTTGGCGAGGACGGCGAGGAACGCGGTGAGCGAGTTGACCCCGAAGAGGAGCACCGGCACCGCGATCGACGACATGCCGACCCCGAACCAGAGCGCGACCTTCGGCACCATGCGGCGCGTGGGGAGCGGCCGGCGCTTGGTGCGCTCCATGCGGCCGTCGATGTCTCGCTCGAGCACCATGTTGAGGGCGTTGGCCCCGGCGACGATGCACGCCGTGCCGATGAGCGTGCAGAGCACGGTGGCTGCGGTGAGCTTGGCGCCGGCCGCGCGATGGGCGAGCCACAGACCGCCGGCGGTGGTGATGACCACCATGAGCGTGATCCGCGGCTTCGCGAGCGCCACGAGGTCGGCCACGCGGATGGACGGCTTCGCCGCTTCGGTCAGGGTCTCGGTGACGGGTTGGGTCATCGCGGGCCGCCAGCGTATAGGTGTGCCCTCCGCGAGCGTCAAGGAGCCCGCTGCATCCAATTGATTTTTCTATCTTTTCGAGAACCGACGGGGCCCGGTTGACCCTCTCGGGAGCGGGGGAGATATTCGACGCCGTGCTGTTTCGCCCCGAAGACGAGGCCCTCCTGCAGCGGCTGGAGGACGAGGAGGTCTTCGCGCGGTTGGTGCGACGCCACATGGCCTCGAGCGGCGGCCGGGCCCCGGAGCCCCGCCCACGCGCGGCGGGGATGATCGCCGCCGCGGCTGCGACGCCCGCAGGCAAGGCCGCGCGCGACCGGGCCGTCGCCGGCGACCTCGAGCCCCTCGCCGCCCTCGTCGAGACCGAGAGCCCGTCGAACCTCTCGCCGGAGCTCGCCCACCACGTGGCGGTCCATTTCGGGCGGGTGGCGAGGAGCGTGCCCGAGTCGGCGTTCGACGTCGCCGTCACCGCCCACGAGCGCTCGCTCGCCGCGTGGCTCACCCTCGGCGCCGAGGCCCGCTACCTCGCGCGGCTCATGACCGAGATCCGCGGCGACGAGGGCGGTCCGAGCGGGCCCGCGTCCGGCGCCGCCGCCGGCGAGCGCTTCGCCGTCGAGCGCATCGACGAGGTCGCGTGGATCGCGGAGAGCGCGGCGCCGACCTTGGGGCGCGCGGGCGCGGCCGCGCTCGCGGCGCTCTCGCGCGTCCCCGCGATCTGCGAGCGCTTGCCGAGCGAGCGCCTCGCGCGCCGCGCGCGAGCGCGCGCCGAGTCGCGCCGCGCGCAGGCGATCGACCTCGCGCTCGAGCCGGTGCGCGAGGCCGTCGCCGAGGCGACGACGCGCGACCTCCCCCCGCGCGAGCGCGGCGAGCGGCTCGTGAAGGCGATCCTGGTGTGGGCCTGGGCCGGGCACGACGCGCTCGTCGAGCACTTCGTCGTCGAGCAGCTCGTCCCCATCGCGTGGGAGGTCTACCGCGCGAGCCAGTGGGAGGTGCTGCGCGCGCTGCTCGCGCCGTTCGTGCCGTGCGTCGACTCGCTCGCGGCCCGGATCGAGCGCGACCCGATCGGCGGCGTCGCGTACGCCGCCACCTGCGGGGACGTGCTCATGTTCGAGGCCGAGGCCGAGACCACGCTCGACCGCCAGATCGCGATCGCCGAGCGGCTCCTCCGGGTGTGCCCGACCCATCGCAACGGCCGCCTCGTCCTCGCGGCGTACCTGTGCGACAAGGCCACGCGCATCGCCGACCAGCCCTTCATCGGCGACGCGGCCGCGCGCGAGGCGGACGCGCTCGTCGACCGCGCCGAGGCGCTCTACCCCGCGTCCAAGAGCCTCGAGGCGGCGCGCGCGGCGATCGCTCGGGCGCGGGCGATGTACCGCCCCCCGCTCTTCTGGAGGCCGGGCTCGTGAACGGCGACGACAACCCCTTCGAGCGGTACGAGCTCGACCCGCACGAAGGGCCGCGCGGGATCACCGAGCGCATGCGCGAGCTCGCCGAGGACGCGGCCGACGACGCCGAGCGCGCGCGGATCCGCGCGGCGTGGGAGGAGCTCACGGTCCACGTGGATCGGCGCGTGCGCGCGGCGCTCCTCGCCCACCCGGAGTCGCGGGCGCCGCTCGGCGCGGCGCCGCCGCCCCCGCGCGTGCCCGGCGACGCCCTCACGCCCCGGGATCTCGAGCTCGCCGACCTCGTCGGCCTGCCGCCGATCGCCGAGGTGCTCGGCCTGCCCGCGGGCGCCGAGGACGACGACGAGCCCGACTTCCTCGCCCGAGATCCCATACTCTCGCCCCCCGCCCCCTCGAGGTGATCATGTACGTCGACCGCGCCGTGGGTATCGACCTCGGCACGACCAACTCCGAGATCGCGATGCTGCACCCCTCCGAGAAGGAGCTGATCCTCTACAAGGATCGCTTCAACCGGAAGACGGTGCCGTCCGCGGTGGCGTGGGACCCCGTGGCCGAGAAGCTCCTCGTGGGCCACCCCGCCCGCGCGCGCCGCGGCAAGGAGCCGGCCCCCGTCGAGTCGATCAAGCGCAAGATGGGGCAGAAGGCGAAGGTCGCGGTGGGCCCGCGCGAGATGCTGCCCGAGGAGGTGAGCGGGGCGATCCTCTCCGAGCTCCGCGATCGGATGGCGGAGTACCTCGGTCACGCCGCGACCCGCGTCGTCGACGGGGCCGAGCTCCGCGTCGCGCGCGCCGTCATCACCGTGCCGGCGTATTTCGACGCGCCGCAGGTCGAGGCCACGCGCAAGGCGGGCGAGCTCGCGGGCCTCGACACCCTGGGAATCCTCCACGAGCCGACAGCGGCGGCGATCTACCACACGTGGAAGAACCGCTTGGGTGACGGCAACTTCCTCGTCTACGACCTCGGCGGTGGGACGTTCGACGTGTCCATCCTCCGGTGTGTGGGCGGCGAATACCAAGTGCTCGCGATCGACGGCGACAACTACCTCGGCGGCGACGACTTCGATCGCATGTACGCCGAGTGGCTGCGCAAGGAGCTGACGAAGCAGGGCTACAAGCTCGACCTCGACGTGCGCGGCAACCTCGACGACCGGGCGCGCTTCGGCCGCATCGTCCACCTGGCGCAGGAGATCAAGGAGTCGCTGTCGACGTCGCCCGTCGTCGCGGTGTCGAAGCACGGCGTGCTCGACGACAAGTCGGGCGAGAGCGTGAGCTTCGAGGCGGAGGTGGGCCTCGCGGACTACGAGAAGATCATCGCCGACCTCGTCGACACCACCATCGGCTGCTGCGAGCGCGCGCTCGCGCGCAGCCAGGAGGTCGCGCGCGTGGGCATCGAGGCGATCGACCACGTCGTGCTCGTCGGCGGCTCCACCCGCGTGCCCCTGGTCATGCGGCGGGTGACCGACGCGCTGTGCAAGCGGAGCAAGAGCGAGCGGCCGCTCCAGGACGAGGTCGACACCTGCGTGGCGCTGGGGGCGGCGATCCACGCGGCGCAGCTCGGGGGCCTGACCCTCGGCGACGCGTCGAAGAAGGCGAGGGTGACGTTCACCTCGCCGCTCGTGTCGCACAAGGCCGAGATCAAGCTCGCGGTGCGGGTCGACGCGGCGCCCGAGGGCGCGGCGGAGATCGCGGTGCTCCAGGGCGGTGCCGAGGTCGTCCGGGCGCCGATCGAGAAGGGCGGCGTGCGCGCCGCCGTGCCCCTCGGCGACGCGGAGGAGACGGCGTGCGAGCTCGAGATCGCCGGGCCCACCGGGGAGCCGGTGCGCCTCCCGTTCCCGCTGTACCGCGGCGACGTCAGGCCTCGCGCGAGCGCGCTGAGCCGCCCGAGCGTCGTCGCCAAGGATATCTCTATCGAGATACTCCGGGCCGGGCGGCGCGAGCGCAAGACGCTCCTGGCGAGGGGGTCGGGGCTGCCGGCGGAGGCGACGCACCGGTTCTTCACCGCCGATCAGAGCGGCGTCGTCGTGCTGCGGCTCCTGCAGAACCGGCTCCCGATCAAGACGCTGGTGGTGCAGATCCCCAAGGACACGCCCACGGGGGCGCCGGTGGATCTCACCGTGACGTGCGACGAGGTGATGCGGGTGAAGGCGCGCGCGGTGGTGGCGGGCGCCGAGATCTGGGCCCAGGTCGAGGCCCCGGAGCAGCTCCCGTTCGACCCCAAGGGGTCGGTCGACGGGCTGCTCGCCGAGGCCGAGGGCGCGGGCCGCGCGCTGTGGGGGACGTTCGGCAGCGTGTACCGCCGAGAGGCCGAGCAGCTCGTCGTGTCGATCCGCGAGGTCGCGGCGGTGGACCCCGACAAGCTCCAGGCGCTCTGCGAGCGGCTGCGCCTCCTCATCGAGGAGTACCGCGGCGCGGGCGAAGGCGAGCTCGTCCCCGGGCGCCAGCGCTTCGACGACACGTTGAACTCGCTCCGGCTCATCGTGTACCGGAGCGCGACGCCCGTGATGGGCCTCGACAAGGACGCGTGGGAGGCCAAGATCGCGTCGCTCGAGCAGCGCGGCTACGACGCCTACGACGCCCGCGACGCGTCGACGTGGCGCCGGACGTACAACGAGCTCCAGGCGCTCCTCGAGACGGCGCACCAGGAGGAGTTCGCCTCGATGCGCGTCGACGACCCCGCCTACCTCTCCCGCCGGCTCGCGAGCTCGCGGAGCTGGGCGCGGCGCTTGGAGCAGGAGGTCACCGAGTTCGTGCCGGCGACGGCCGACGAGGTCCGCGAGCTCCAGGCGACCGAGCAGCGACGTCTGCTCGAGTGGCTGCGCGACAAGGCCCACCGGCCGCTCGAGCCGCTGGAGGTCGGCGGCGAGACCGACGCGGCGGCGCTGCGTCGCACGCTCGATCAAGTCAACGCCGAGCTCGAGCGCATCGAGCTCGCGCTCGAGCGGATCCCGTCGCTCGGCCTCGTGACCGACCGCGGAGCCACGGGCGCGTGATCCTCGATCGCGTCGCCCTCGCCGCCGCCGAGCGGGTGTACGCGAGCGCGGGCGCGCGCGCGGGTCTGTACGCCTTCGACGCGCTCGCGGCGAAGGCGCCGTCGCCGCGGGTGCGGGGCGAGGCCATCCTCCGCGCGATCGAGTGCGCCGTGGAGGCGGGCGCGCGCGACGACGCGGCCCGGCTCGCGGCCTCGTGGACGGGCGCCCCGGGCGCGGACTGGGACGCCCGCGTCGTCGCCGTGTCGCTCGCGCTCGCGGGGGCGGGGCTCGTCCCGGCCGCGCTCGACCTCGCGCGCGCGGAGTCGCGGGCGCGGCCGCAAGCCCGGCTCGCGTACCTGGTGGGGCGCCTGTGCGCGGAGCTCGGCGACGCCGGGCGCGCCGACGCGATCGCCGCCTTCGCGGAGGCCGAGGAGCGCGCGGAGCGAGAGGGCGCGGGCGCGATCGCGGCCCACGCCCGGCTGCGGCGCGCGCGCGCGGTCGCGGAGGCGGAGGGCGTCGCCGCCGCCGCCGAGATCGCCAAGGGCGTGGCCGCGGCCGACGTCGGGCCCAACGAATCGATGCAACTTGCACGCATTCTGCTCGGCGCGCGCAGCCGCTTCGCGCGCGCCACCGGCCTCGGGCACCTCGAGGCGCTCGCCGCGGGCGGCGACCGGGCGACCCGCGCGCGCTGCGCGGCGATCGCGATCGCGCACGGCGAGCGGGCGGGCGACGCGCTGAGCGCGCTCGAGGCCGACCGAATCGCGGCGGTGCTCAAGCACGGCGCCGACGCGCCCGAGCGGCGCGCCGCGGCCGCGCGCCTCCCGCAGCTCGGAGGGCGCGCGCCGGCGGTGGACGTCGCCGACGTCGCGGCCCGCACCGCGGAGGGGCGGGCGCTCGTCCAGCGGGCGCGGGCTCTGCTCGGCGGGGCGGGGCGCAACATGCGCGCGCCCGCGGGCTCGATGGACCTCGAGCTCACGTGGCTCGCGCACGACGTCTGCGCGGCGGTGGCCGACGGCGACCGCCCGGCCGCAGCGCGCGCGCTGCTCGCGCTCACCGCGCGGTGCCGGGACGCGACCCGGGTGCCGCGGCCGGTCTGGACCGCGATCACCCTCGCGACGGCCGTCCCGGGGATGGTGCGAGCCGACGCCCTCGCCCTCGCCGCGCGCGCGCTCGAGCTCCGCGCCGAGGCGCCCGCGCGCGGCTGGGCGTCGGTGGGCGCCGCGCTCCTCCGGGCGGGCCGCGAGGACCTCGCCGAGGCCGCGCTCCGCCGCGGGCTCGCGGCCGGGGAGCCGGCCGCGGAGCGCGCGCTCTTCGAGATCGCGCGCTCGCGAGGCTGGCGCGCGGCGCGACGCGGGGAGCGCGATCTCGCGCTCGCGGCGCTCCGCGAGGCGAAGCGCATCGCCGCGGGGGTGGCGAAGTGAAGGGCGGCCCGCCGCCCGAGTCCGAGCGGCCGCCGGCGCCGGGCGCCCTCGCCGCGCTCCGGCGAGCGCTGCGCAAGAACGTCGGCGCCCGCACCCCCATCGAGCTGCAGCTCGTCGGCCGCGTGTTGCTGCACGCGGCCGTGGTCGGCGCCCTCGCCGGCGCGGCGGGCTGCATCTTCTTCGCGGGCGTCGAGGCCGTCGAGCGGCTCGTCCTCGCGAGCGTGTGCGGCTACGTGGCGCTGCGCGCCGGCGGCGAGGAGCCCATCCGCGTCGACGACCTGGCGCCCTTCCGGCCGTGGCTCCTGTGGCTCGTCCCCGCGCTCGGCGCGCTCGCGAGCGGCGCCCTATCGGCGCGCTTCGCGCCCGAGACCCGCGGGGGCGGCACCGACGCGACGATCCGCGCGTTCCACCACGAAGGCGGCGTGGTGCGGACCCGCGTGCCCATCATCAAGGCGGCGGCGTCGATCCTCACCCTCGGGACGGGAGGGTCCGGCGGCCGCGAAGGTCCGACGATGCAGATCGGAGGGGCGATCGGCTCGATCGTCGCCCGCTACCTCAAGGTCACCGATCGCGAGCGGCGCCTCCTCCTCGTGGCCGGGACCGCCGCCGGAATGGCCGCGGTCTTCCGGACCCCGCTCGGCGCCGCCCTCCTCGCCGTCGAGGTGCTCCACCGCGACGACTTCGAGTCGGACGCCCTCGTCCCGGCCGTCCTCGCGAGCGTGGTCGGGTACTCCGTCTTCGTCTCGGTGTTCGGCGAGCACACCCTCTTCGCGCACGCGGCCCACTACCCCTTCGTCCCCTCCCAGCTCCCGCTGTACGCGCTGCTCGCGGTCTTCGTGTCGCTCGGCGCGACCGTGTTCTTGGGGACCATGCAGCGGGTCAAGCGGTTCTTCGAAAGGCTATCCGTACCAGGATGGTGCAAGCCGGGGCTCGGCGGCCTCGCCCTCGGCCTCGGCGCCGTCCCCTTGCTCGTGGCGCTCGCGCCTCACCTCCCCCGGGCGGGCCAGGGCCTCGGGATCCTCGGGGGCGGCTACGGAGCAGGGCAGGTCGCGATCACGGGCGCGCCGTGGTTCGCCGAAGGGTGGCGGGGGGTGCAGCTCCTCCTCGCCCTCGCCGCCCTCAAGATGATCGCGACCTCGCTCACCGTGGGCTCCGGCGGGAGCGCCGGCGATTTCGGCCCGTCGCTCGTGATCGGCGGGCTCCTCGGGGGCGCGTTCGGCCGCGCCGCGCAGCTCGTCCTCGGCGATCCCCGCATCGACCCCGGCGCGTTCGCGCTGGTGGGGATGGGCACGTTCTACGGCGGGATCGCCCACGTCCCCATCGCCTCGCTGGTCATGGTGTGCGAGCTCGCGGGCTCGTACGAGCTCCTCGTGCCGCTCATGCTCTGCGAGGGCATCGCGTTCGTCGCCCTCCGCAAGAAGTCGCTCTACCACTCCCAGGTGATGACCAAGCGCGACTCGCCGGCTCACCGCGACGACCTCATCATGGACGTGCTGCGAGGGCTCCGCATCGGCGACGTCGTGGTGCGCGACCGCGACTACGTGACCTTCGCGCCGAAGACGAGCGGCTCCGACGTGATGCGCGCCATCGCCCGGCAGACCTCCCAGCACTCCTTCCCCGTCGTCCGGGAAGACGGCGCGGTGGTGGGGGTCATCACGAGCGACATCCTCCGCGCGACCGCGGCCGAGCCCGAGATCCACGAGCTCGCGATCGCGCACGACATGATGGCGCACGCGACCACCGTGACCGAAGACGAGGATCTCCACACCGCGCTCGAGCGGCTCGTCGCGTCGGGCCTCCACGAGCTCGTCGTCCTCGGGCCGAGGGGCGAGATCGTGGGGTTCATCGCCGAAGCCGAGATCTCGCGCGTCTACACCGCGCAGACGCAGCGCGACGAGCCCCCGGCCTCGAGTCCGAGGCCGAGCACGCGCGCGTAGTCGTCGACCATGCGCTCGACCGAGAACCGCTCGATCGCGCGGGCCCGCCCCCGCGCGCCGACGTCGGGCAGGAGCGCGGGATCGGCGAACGCGGCGGCGAGGCCGCGGGCGAGCGCGTCGACGTCGCCCCGGGGCACGAGCCACCCCGTCTCGCCGGAGACGACCTGCTCGCTCATTCCCCCCACGTCGGTCGCGAGCACGGGGCGCCCGTGCGCCATCGCCTCGAGCGAGGCGTTGGGGCAGCCCGCCGGCTCGGCGACGAGCGCGAAGAGATCCACGACCGAGAGCAGCTCCTCCGGGGTCACCTGGCCGAGCCAGCGCACGGGCAGCCCCGCCGCCCGCGCGCGCAGATCGGCGGCGTAGGAGCCGCTGCCTCCCTCGGCTTCGCCACCGATCACGAGCTCGCACTCGCCGAGGCTCGGCGACGCGGCGCGGAAGGCGTCGACGAGATCCTCCAGCTTCTTGTCGGGGCCGATGCGCGCGAGGGTGCCGATGGCGCGGCGCCCGGGCGAGCGCGGGGCGACGGCGGGGGGGATCACGACGCCGTT
>JAEUKG010000083.1 GCA_016794325.1 Myxococcales bacterium
CGATGCGATGAAGCTCCTCGACGCTCCGGGCCTCCCGCACGACGCCCGAGTCGCCCAAGCGCCGCGCGAGGCGGGTGGCGGCCCCGGGGTCTTTGAGGTTCCTGCGGCTCTTGGGGTTGAGCACGACGCCGATGCCGGACATTGCGGGGACGATGACGCTCGGACAGGGCGCGGTCAAGTCGGCGGCGGCGTTTTCGGTCGGTCCGGTGTGGTACCGTTCCGCCGACGATGGAAGCGAAGACGGTGCTGGAGAGCGGCGCGCTCTGGGTCGATGGCGAGGGCCTCGCGGTGATCCGCGCGGTCGGCAACGATCGCCTGACGTGGTTGAACGCCCTCGTGACCGCCGATGTGAAAGACCTTACGCAGGGCGCGGCGCGCTACGCGCTGCTCCTGGAGAAGAAAGGGAAAATCACCTCCGATATCATCGTCTTGTCCACCGCTGCCGGCTTGGACCTGGTCGTGCCAGGCGCCGTCGCCGACGCCGTGGGCGACGTGCTCGAGCACCACCTGATCATGGAGGACGTGGAGCTGTCGCGGCCCGACGTCGCGATCGCGCTGCTCCACGGCGGGGCGTCGGCGCGCGTCGCCGAGGCGAGCGGCGCCCCGTGGGGCGCGCTCGACCGCACCGGCCTCGGGGGCGCGATCGTCGTCGGCGAGAGCCTCGCCGACGCGAAGGCGCGCGCGGTGGCCGCGGGGGCGCTCGTGGCGCCCGCGGACGTGTGGGCGCGGCTGCGCGTCGAGCGCGCGGTCCCCCTCTTCGGCGTCGACTTCGACGCGACCCACTATCCGCAAGAGGCTTCTTTGGCGGAGGCCGCGGTGTCGTTCTCGAAGGGCTGCTACCTCGGCCAGGAGGTCGCGTACATGCTCCAGAACCGCGGCCAGGCCAAGCGCCACGTCGTGCGGCTCCGCCTCGAGCGCCCGGCGACGCCGGGCGACGTCGTGACCGCGGAGGGCGGGGCCGAGGTCGGCGTGGTGACGAGCGCGGCCGAGGGCCTCGTCGATCCCGCGCCGTTCGCGCTCGCGATGGTGAAGCGGGCGCACGCCGAGCGCGGCGCGCGCCTCGCGGTCGCGGGCGCGCCGGCGATCGTCGATCCGCCGGCCTGAGGGGGGCGGTCACGCGCGGCGGCGGGCGAGGGCGGCGCGCACGCGCGGCGCCGCCTCCGCGATCGCGGCCTCGGCGCGCGCGAAGAGCTCGTCGCTCGCGGGGCGGTCGACGCGGATCACGAACGGCCGGTCGCCGCCCTCCGGCACGTACGTCGCGAGGACCCGCCCCGTCGCGGCGACCAGCGAGACCGAGCGCGCGCGGACCCCGGGCTCGCGCTCGGTGAGCCAGGAGGCGACCGGCGCCGCCGCCGCCAGCACCGCGCGCGCGTCGTCGCCAAGGAGATCGACGCCGGGCCCGAGGTGCCCTTCGGGGACGACGCGCACGTGCACGTCGGCCCAGCGGAGCTTGAGCGAGCCGAGCTTCAGGACGGCCGCTTCTTCGCGGCGCCGAACACCAGCGTGTCGAGCTTGCCCGAGACGTCGGCGTCGACGAGGGCGTTGTAGTCGCCGACCGGCGAGCTCGCGACGAAGACGACCGGCAGCTCGTCGAGCGCGCACTTCGCCTCGCGGAGCACGAAGGCGCGGGTCGCGTCGTCCTCGGCGACGTCGAGCTTCGTGTAGGCGATCCCCTTCGCCTGGAGCAGATCCTCGATGCGGCCGAGCATGCGGGCGTTGCGGTCCTTCTCGAAGAAGACCTGCACCGGCGCCGCCACCACCTCGGCGACGGGGGCCGAGCCCCCGCGGGCGAGCTCCTCGAGCTTGCGCTGGCCGGCGCGCCGCCGCTCGAGCTCGGCGCTCGAGCAGAGCGGCTCGCCGAGCATCACGTTGAGCCGGCGGGCGAGGTCGCGCTGGACGCGGATCGGCGCGAGGCCGTCGCCGGTCTTGCTCGTGAGGACGGTGTGGAGCGAGGTGCGGACGCGATCCAACATGCGGCGGGTATAGCGCAGGTCTTGCGCCCGCGCTACGGGACGGCGATCGTGAACTCGTCGCGGACCGTGCCGGTCTCGTCGATGGCGCGGCCGCGCAAGGTGGCGCCGTCGACGTCGAACATCACGCCGTGGAAGAAGCGCCCGGAGGCGGCGCGATCGGTGCAATATGCACGTGACTTCGCCTTGTCGACGTCGCCGAGCGCGCCGCCGCCGCCGGCGGTGGTCACGTAGGTTCGGCCGGGCAGGGTGAAGCGCTCGTAGCCGTGCATGTGCGCCTGGAGGACGAGCGGGACCTTGTGCTTCGTGAAGTAGGGCTCGAGCGCGTCCTTGGCCGAGAGGTTGTCGTCGGTGTCGCCGCAGGTGACGAACGGGCGGTGGACCCACACGACCGAGAAGCGGTAGCCCGGCTGCTTGGCCGCGTCCTCGAGCTTGGCGGCGAGCCACTGGGCCTGCTCGCCGCCGGGGGTCATCGGGCGCTCGGTGTTGACGGTGAAGAACCAGATCCCGGCGGAGCTGAAGCGGTAGTAGCCGTCGGTGCCGTCGAAGCCCGCGCCGCCGAAGAAGCGGAGCGTGTAGCCGGAGTATTCGTCGGGCTTCTCGAGCTCGTGGTTGCCGATCGCGGGCAAGAAGGCCCCGACCGAGAGGAGCCGCTGCATGCGCGGGAACCACGCCGCCCACGTCTCGAGGGTCGAGTCGTAGTACTGGATGTCGCCGCCGTGGATGGTGAAGTCGGGGCGCTCGGGGACGACGCGCTCGATGAGCTTCGCGGTCGGCCCGAGGGTGGGGTTCGTGTCGCCGATCGCGAAGAAGCGGAGCTTGTCGCCCGCGGCGCGGCTCGTGCAGAAGCGGCCGCCGAGGGCGGCGTCGGCGCCGAGGGCGTACGCGTAGCAGGTCGCGGGCGCGAGCCCGCTGAGCTTGGCCTCGCGCATGAACCAGGTGCCCGGCAGATCGTGGGGCGTGGTCGGGTCGAGCGCGCCGTAGTCGGTCGTGATCTCGAAGCTCGACTCGGTGGCGGCCGCGGTGGCGTCGGGGCCGCCGGCCTCGGGGCGGTAGCGGACGGCGCCGTCGGTCGCGGCGCGGCACGCCTCCCACCGGAGGGTGACGCCGTCGGCCTTCGGGGCGAGCGCCCAGGGCCCCTTCGACACGCCGCTCGGCGGGCAGGGGCGCGGCTTGGGCGCGGCGGACGCGTCCTCGGCGACGGCGAGCGGCTTGGGGAACGTCTCGGAGCACGCGGCGGGGGCGGAGCCCGCGCCGACCGCGAAGGCGGCGCCGAGCGCGAAGGCGGCGAGCCTGCGCGCGTGCACCGCCGCGCTCGACGAGGCCGCGCGACGGGTCGGGCGGCTCGGCGTCATTCGCCGCGCACCAGGGCGAGCTTGTTCTTCGCCATCTTCCCGAGCTTGGCGCGGCCCGCCTTCTTGACGACCTCCTCGAGCAGCTCCTCGCCGGCGCCGTGCCCCTCCTCCGCGAAGTGGAAGCCGACGTAATAGAGCTCCTCGAGCCCGAGCGCGCGGTCCTTGCGGAGCGCCTTGGCGACGTCGAAGCCGCGCGTCGAGAGCTGACCGAGGAGGCGGAGCGACTCGTCGGCGGCGCGCGAGGCGGGACGGGTGTCGCGCGCGCTCCGCGCGAGCTCGAGCGAGGCGACCTCGTAGCGATCCTCGTCGGTCGCCTTGTCGGTCTTGAGGACGAGGCGGAGCACGGTGAGCGCTTTGTCGCCGTTTTTCGCGCGCTTGAGCTTGCCCGCGAGCTCGCGCAGCGCGAGGACCAGGGCGGCGACGTCGGCGTCGCGCACGACCTCGAGCGGGGCCTCCCACCCGAGCTCGCCCTTCGCGAGGCGAGCGACCGCGAGATCGGTGAGCTGCTTGCGGAGCGCGGCCGGCACCTTCTTGGCGACGGGCTTGATGACGCCGCGGATCACCCAGGCCCGGTCGCGGTCCTTGATCTCGAGGAGCGCCTTCGCGAGCGGCGCGGCGGCGTCGTCCTTGCCGGCGAGCGCCTGGGCCGCGATCTCGGCGTAGCGTTTGTCGAGGGTGACGAGCACCTTGGCGAGCACCCGGCAGGCCTCGGCCCCGCCCATGCGCCCGAGCTGCTCGATCACGAAGCGAGCCCGCTCGAGGTCGGGGTGCCCGGCGAGCTTCTCGAGGCGCTTGATGACCTCGTCGCCCACGGAGAGCGTGGCGAGGGTGTGGAGCGCCGTCTGGGCGAGGGTCCGGTCGTCGGCCTCGGCCGCGCCGACGAGGGCGTCCACGACCTTGGCGGTGGGCTTGCCCTTCTGGAGCGCGAAGCGCAGCGCGATCACCGCCTCCTGGCGCACCGACGCGTGCGCCTTCTTGTCGACGACGTAGGTGAGGAGGGTGGGGATGGTCTTCTCGTCCTCGAGGTAGCCGAGGATCTTGAGCGCGGCCGCCACCGCCCCGAAGTTCTCCTTGTTCTTCTTCTCGGAGAGGAACTTCTGCGTCGCGGCGAGGTAGCTCCGACGCTTGAGGCCGTCGGCGTTCTTGACCTGCTGGCGCACGGCGAGCGCCGCCGCCTTCGCGGCGTCGGGGTCGGACGACGCGAGGCCCTTGATGAGCGCGTCGAAGGCGTCTTTGCCGCCGAGCTCGGCGAGCACGGCGTCGAGGGCGCGGCGCTCGCCCTCGTGGGCTTGGGCGATCCGCGCCTTGATCTGGGGGACGACCTCGGCCCCGACGCTCGCGATCGCGTGGGTCGCCGCGCGCCGGACGTCGCCCTCGGACGACGACAGGAGCGGGAAGATCTGCGGCAGCGCCTTCTTGGCGCCGATGCGCGAGAGCGCCTCGAGCGCGTGGAGCTGCAGGAGCGGCACGCCGCTCTCGAGCGAGCCCGCGAGCGCCTCGACCGTGCCCGGCGCCTTGGCCTTGAGCTCGCCGAGGACGATGGCCGCCGCGATTTGCTTCTCGATCGCCTCGCTCTTCAAGAGGCCCAGGATCTTCTGGATTTCGCTCATCGCTCGTCCCTTCGCGAAGCTCGCCACCCGTGAGCGGCGGCGAGCGCGCGCTCGCCGCCGACGATTCGCC
>JAEUKG010000085.1 GCA_016794325.1 Myxococcales bacterium
CGCCTACACGTGTCTGGCGAGGAGCGCGTCGCGCTCGCGCTCGCTCGCGCCGCCGCTCTCGAGCCGCACCGACAGGAACATCTCCTTGCCGGCGTCGGGCACCGGCTTGCCCGTCGCGTCGAGCACCGGGAAACACGCGTACTGGTTCTCGACGTAGTGGCCGTCGCCGAAGCCGAGCTTGGAGAAGACGCGGAACTTCCCGCGGCTCTCGGACTGCACCTTGGCGACGTCGACCGCGCTCTGCACGTAGATCGCGGTGTCGGCGCTCATCCCGCCGACCTTGCCCGGGAACATCGTCGAGGTCGGAGCGCCGTAGAACAGGTGCTGGAGATCGACCCACTGGATCCCGGGCAGCCGCGTCTCCGCGTCTTCGCGGTGCATGACGAGGCGCTTCAGGAACTCGGCCATCGTGCGCGTCGAGAGCGCGTTGCGCGGCCCGGTCGACCCGTCGGGATCGACCGAAAACGAGGCGCCCGACGGCGCGCGGAACGTGTATCCGAGCCCCGGCGCCGGCGCCCCGTAGTTGCCGCCGAAGGTCTCCGACGCCGGGCGCCGCAGCCAGCCGTGCACGAGGTCGTTCGCCTCCGAGCGCCCCCCGACGTCGTGGAACCAGCGGGCGAGCCCGTTGGAGCTGAACCTCCGCTCGTCGTAGTTGTGGATCGTGGTGACGAGGTCGCCGAGGGGCACGCCCTGGACGGTCGCGTCGAGCCCCGCGCGCCCGCCGCTCGCCTCGCGCAGCGCGCGCGCGCCGTTCGCCACCGCCATGAACTTGGTCGCGCTCCAGGGCTGGGCGACGTGGTCGTGGGTGCCGTTCGAGAGGTAGCGGTAGTGCGGCCTGCCGCCGACGCGGCGCACGAGCACGAGCGTGACCTCGAGCGAGTCGGGGACGATGCCGCGGAGCGCCGCCGCGTCGACGCTGACGGCCGCGGACGCGGGCGCGTACGTGACCGCCGCGCCGCCGCCGGCCGGCGTCGCCGTCGCCGACGTCGCCACGTTCGGGCATTGCCAGTTGCGGTCGACGTCGGTGGGCAGCACCTTCTTGTGGCAGACGTCGTCGAGGAACTCGTAGTGATCGCCCGACCGCGCCGCGGCGCACGACCCGAGCGCGGCCTCGGAGGTCTCCTCCTCGGGCGCGGCCGCCTCTTCGGGCGAGCACGCGGCGGTGAACGAGGCTGCGGCGACGAGGGCAAAGGCGAGGGTGCGGGTGCGCATGGTCCCCTCCGTTGCAGGGCGTAGGCCATTGTGCGCCTTCAATGAATTCGCGTGGTTGAGACGACTGGGAGCCGATCGATCCCAGCCCTGGCGCCCATGGGCGAGCGCGCTGGGGCGCGCGGGCGTGTCCCGACCGATCCCACCCCCGGCGCGGCGCGGCGTTCGCCGGTGCCGCGGCGTGGCACGACCCTCGCAGCCGCGCATCGCGAACACCGACTCGGAGGTCCCATGCGCACCCATCGCTCGTCCGCCATCGTCACGTCCCTCGCCTTCGTCGCCGTCGTCTTCGGTGCCGCGTGCACCAGCGACGTGGCCGAGGAGGCCGAGGGCCCCGCCGAGGGCGCGTCCGAGGGCGCGCTCAGCGGCGCGTACCCGGTCGGGACGCCGCTCGTGACGACGAGCGCCGTGAACCTCCGCAAGGCGCCGAGCCCGAGCGCGCAGGTCCTCGCCGTGATCCCGACGGGGACGCGCGTGGCCTCGGCGGCGGCGCAGCCCCGCGCGGGCTGGTACGGGGTCACGTGGCAGGGGACGACCGGCTGGGTCAGCGGGGCCTATCTCCAAAAGGATACAGGCGGCGTCACGAGCGGCTCGTTCTCCCGGCAGCGCGTCTTCGAGCTCGTGCAGGGGCACCTCCGCCCGGGGGCGGAGTCGGTCGGCAAGGACCTCCTCGATCCCTCGCTCACGTCGCAGAAGCTCGTCGACGCCATCGGCTGGCTGGCGACGAGCTCGCCCCCCGCGTGGGAGATCAGCGCCATCAACACGAACCACCACTACGATCCGGCGGCGCACAGCGGCGGCTACGCGGTGGATCTCTACGCGAAAAACGCGGCGGACGACCTTCGCATGGTGCAGCTCGTCGTCAAGGACCCCCACTTCGTGGAGCTTGGCTTCTCGGGCGACTACCTGCGCTACGGGGGCGAGGTGCGAGGCAAGCACTACTTCACCGAGAACGCTCCCACCCACATCCACGCCGCGGTGCGCACCGCGTTCGGATCGCCCCGGTGAGCGCGAGCCGGGTCAGAAGCGAACGACCGACGGTCGTGACGCCGAGGCCTCGCGCGCGGCCCCGAAATACCAGATCGCGGCGCCGACGAGGCTCGCGAGCCCGAGCCCCACGAGGACGTCGCCGACG
>JAEUKG010000091.1 GCA_016794325.1 Myxococcales bacterium
GATCCGGCGGCCGCCCGGAGCGCCGCGAGGCGCGCCTCGGCGCGGGCGACGCGCGCCGGCGTGTCGGTGCGCCAGCCGACGAAGAGGAGGTCGTGCGGGGTGACGGTGGGTGCGACGAACGCGCACAGCTTGGTGTCGTAGCCCGCGACCTCGAGCCGCAGCTTGCGCTCGAGGTCGATCAGCGAGGCCGCCATCCGCCGGGCCAGGAGCTCGTCGGCGGCGAAGCGGAGGTTCGCGATCGCGCGGGCGGCGCCCGCGTGGAAGGGGATCGCGCGCCCGTAGCAGCAGGGGGCGAGGAGGAGCTGGCGCGCGCGCGCGGCCGCGGCGCCGGCGATCACGAGATCGGCGGCGGGGCCGCAGGCGTGGAGGGCGACGACGGCGTCGGGCTCGCGCGGCCACGCGGCGCGATCGCCGACGTCGGCCTCGCGCACGTCCACGGGGATCGGCCGCGAGAGGCGAAGGGTCGCGGCGCGACAGGCGGCGACGCGCTTCGGATCGCGCTCGAGGATCGTGAGCCGCTCGAACCCGAGGAGCTCGGCGGCCACGAGCCCGACGCTCGCCTTGCCCGCGGCGGCGTCGACGAGGTGGGCGCCGCGCTTGATCTTGGCGAGGTGGGGCAAGAGGGCGCAGACCTCGCGGCTCTTCTGCTCGTCTTCGGCGCGCAAGGCGGCGCCCTCCGCGGCGATGAAGAGGCGGTGCATGGCGTCGCGGACGCGCTCGAGCGAGGGGGCCACGGCGCGGACGCTACACCAGCGGCGCGGGCCCCGTCACGCCGACCGCGCGCCATCCTCCGTGCGGCGCGTCAGCGCGGCCCGAACGCCGCGTAGCACCAGAACGCCGCGAAGACGAGCACGAGGCCGATGATGACGATCGAGCGCGTCTCGGCCTTCTTCTTCCGCATCGCCCGCGCGCGCTCGAGCGCGGCGAGGTCGGCCGCGGCGACGGGATCGGCGACCTCGGGCGCGCCTCGGTAGGGCGTCGGGCTCGGGAGGTCGGCGTCCTTCGCGAGCTCGCAGACGCGGGCGGTGAGGAGCCACGCTGCCTGGATCATCAGCGCGAGGTCCGTGCCCCAGACCCAGCCGGGGCGGGCGACCATGACGACGGAGCCTGGCTGCGTCGCCTCGATGCCGCGGACCGCGAGGAGCGCGGCTCGGAGGTCGGCGTCCGCGAAGACCTCGCGGACGGCGGCCTCGGGCGCGCCCTCGATGACGAAGCGGCCGTCGAAGGCCGGGTCGCCGACGACCACGTCGACGGCGAGGCCGCGCTTCACGTCGATGGTGTCGAGGAGGCCCTGGACCCACAGGCTGACGTCGACGGACGGCCCGCCGCGCTCGACCCGCACCTCGGTCCAGGCCGTGCTGCTCGAGCCGTCGCCGCGCGAGGTGAGCGCGGCGCTCACGCTGCGCCCGCCGATCTTGCCGGTGAGGATCCCCTTGTCCTCGTCGATCTGGACGTCGGTGAGGACGGCGGACGCCTTCTTCAGCGTCGTCCTGAGGCGGAGCTTGCGCCACGCCCACTGCGCGCCGACGATGCACCAGAACGGAATCGTCATCGCCGCGAGCTGCGCGACCTGCTTGAGCTCCATCGTCGCCCCCTCCCTCTCGCCTCGTCGAATCGTGAGCGTAGAGGGGGGGAGTGGGGCGCGGCAAGGGCCGCTCAGCGCTTCCTGTAGGTGTTCCAGCCGACGTTGTTGGTGCACGTCGCGAACTGGAACGGAGTCTTGTCGTATTCGCAGCCGAGGAGGAAGCCGACCTGCGCGGTGTATTGCCACTTGAAGTAGCTCGACAGCGGCTTCACCGAATACGACTTCGCGCCGTCGTCTTCCTCGCAGCCGGTGACGTTCACCACGAGCCGCGCCTCGGTCGCCTGGAAGCGCGCGTCGCCCTCGTAGGTGTCGTTCGTCACCTTCAGCGTCGAGAAGGTCGCGGTGCCCTTCTCCCAGTAGACGAGGTCCTTCTTGCAGACGCCGCTCCCCGCGCCCGCCGCGTTCTCGAGGACGGTCGCCATCTCGTAGCCGCCGGGGACGAACTTGAGCCACTTGTGCTCGGCGCCGTTGTACTTGGGCACGTAGAAATCGCCGCTCGACGGATCGTAGAAGCCGAGGTCCGAGCCCGACGAGGGGGCCCAGGAGCCGATGAAGACGTCGTAGGGCGGATCGGCGCCGAGCTGGAAGCCGGCGGGCTGGGGGGGCTGGCTCGTCTGCGAGGCCGGGTCGAGCTGGAGGAGCTTCAGCGTGAGCGGGTAGGGGCCGCCGGTGAGGGTGACCTTGCGCGTCGTCTCCTTGGCGAGGGTCTCGTAGGGGGCGATCTCGGCCGCCCACTCCATCGGCTCCGTCCCCATGGTCTTCAGCCCCGAGTCGGCGCAGGCGTGGACGTCGATCGTGCGCTCCGACGGGCGGAGGACGAGCTTGCCGTCCTTGAAGTCGGCGACGCCGACCGACTTGTCGAACGCGGTCACCGAGGAGCAGGTGGAGGACGCGCCGGCCGAGTAGTGCTGGAACGAGTAGCGGCCGTCGGCGCGGATCTTGAGCCGGGCCGAGTAGCCCTGGGTGACGCTGAACGTGGCGCCGGTGGAGGTGTTCTGGAAGTCGCCCCCGCTCGCGACCGTCTCCTGCCAGATGCCGACGATCGGCGCGTCCACGTTCCCCGTCGCGCCGCCGCTCGACGAGCCGCCGCTCGACGAGCCGCCGCCGCCCGAGGAGCTCCCGCCGGAGGAGCCCTTGCCCGCGTCGGGGGCGACGGTGCATCCGAGCGCGAGGCAGGCGCCGAGGGTGAGGGTCGAGAGGCCGAGCGTCGCGCGAAGGAGGGAGTGGTTCATGGGCATCGTGTCTCCGTGAGACGTGAGCCTGCGGCGAATCATCCCGATCGGCATGTCACCCGATCGGACGAGCGCGGCGGAGCGGGCGAGGTCGCGGGGAAATCGCGCTGGTTTTCGCGCCGAACGGACCGCGGATCCTTTTCGGTCGGCGGGCTCCAGGCCACGGCGGCGCAAGCGGTTCGTGTCCGCGCGGATCCCGTCGTGAACGAGGGTTCACGGCGGAGCAGTGCGTGGCGGCGCGGTCGGTGGTATGCGAGAGCCATGCTCTTCCGGCAGCTCTTCGATCAGGTCTCGAGCACGTACACGTACCTCCTCGCCGACGAGGCCTCGGGCCACGCGGTCCTGGTCGATCCGGTGTTCGAGCAACACGCCCGCGACGCGGCGCTGATCCGCGAGCTGTCGCTCACGCTCGTGTGCACGCTCGACACCCACTGCCACGCCGACCACGTGACCGGCGCGTGGCTGATGAAGGCGGCCTTCGGGAGCAAGATCGGCCTCTCCAAGCGCTACGGCGCCCAGAACGTCGACCTGCCGCTCGCCCACGGGGACGTCGTGCGCTTCGGCGCCCGCTCGCTCGAGGTGCGCGCGACGCCCGGCCACACGAGCGGCTGCCTGGCGTACGTGCTCGACGATCGCTCCATGGTCTTCACCGGCGACGCGCTGCTCGTGCGTGGCGCCGGGCGCACCGACTTCCAGGAGGGGGACGCCGGGCTGCTCTACCGCTCGATCCACGCCGAGCTGTTCTCGCTGCCCGACGGGTGCGCAGTGTGGCCCGGCCACGACTACGAAGGTCGCACGTCGACGACGATCGGCGAGGAGCGGCGCCACAACCCCCGCATCGGCGGCGGCGCGCGCGAGGAGGATTTCGTCCGCTACATGTCGAACCTCGCGCTTCCGCACCCCAAGCAGATCGCGGTGGCGCTCCCGGCGAACCTCCGCGCCGGCCAGCCCGA
>JAEUKG010000105.1 GCA_016794325.1 Myxococcales bacterium
CCCCCCCCCCCCCCCGCCCCCCCCACGAAGCCTAACACTCGTTCCCTCCACGACGCTCTTCCGATCTGCTCCTCTTGCCGCCGCTCGAGGTGCGCTTCGCGGGGGACGACGTCGCGAGTTGGGGGAGCCCTTGGCTCTACGGCGGGGCGGGCGTGGGGGCGACGTTCTGACTCACCGGCGCGCGCGGCGAAGCGCGCGCCTCGCGAAGAAGAGCAGGGCCGGGGCCGCGAGGGCGAGGGTCGGCGGCGCGTCGGCGGGCGCCGCCGTGCACGCGCGGCAGCCGGGTCGGGTGCGCGCGGGGGCGAGGCAGGCCTGGGCCTCCTCGTCGCTCCGCGCCTCGCTGATGCAGCGGGTGCTCCCGCACGTGAGGCACGCCCCGGCCATCGGGGTCATCCCCAACGGGATAGTCCGCTTCTCGGCGTCGACGAGGTCGACGACGGTGTCGTAGCCCACCGGGGCGCCGTCGCGCATCGCGGTGGCGTGCACGGTGTGCCGGCCGGGGTCGACCGAGAACCACTTGCGGAGCTCGAGGGTCGGCACCGGTCGCTCGTCGAAGCTCACGTGGAGGTCGGTCACGTCGTCCGGCGGTTCGAACGTCACCTTCGGCACGCGCCCGAGGAGGACGCGCAGCGTGTCTTTGGCGTCGCGGGTGGTCGCGTCGTCGCGCTGCTCGGCGGCGTCGCGGGCGGCGATGGAGGCGTGGCGCACCGCCTCGAGGAGCTGGCGGTTCTGCTCGAGCTCGCGGGCGATGGCGAGGTGCTCGCGGGGCGAGAGCTCGACCCCGGCGTCGGCGGCGGGGGGAGCCCCCGCGTCGGCCGCGGCCGCGGGGCTCGCGAGGAGCGAGAGGGCCAAGGTGAGCGAGGCCGCGAGGGCGGGGACCGGGGTGTGGGCCATGTCGGAGCGACCGAGCTTAGTTCGTAGGGTAGAACCCGCCAAGCGGGGGCGTAGGACGTGCATGGCGGGCCGAGCCTGCTAAAACCTCCCCGGACCTCGCCATGCGCCGCCTGATCTCGCTCGCCGTCATGCTCGCCGTCCCCGCGCTCGGCGCGTGCACGGCGATCGCCGGCGTCGCCGGGGATTTCGGCTCGTTCGTGGGCACGACGAGCGACGCCCGGTGCGATCGCCGCTACGGCGCCGCCGAGGAGAAGCAGCCGTTTTGCCAAGAGATCCGCTCGACTCTGGCCGGCTCGCAGTTCAAGGACGACTGCTCCGGGCACCTCCAGGGGCAAGCCGACGACGGGTCGTGCCCGGCCGAGCGCCGCATCGGCGGCTGCGAGATCGAGAAGAAGAACGACGACCACTCGATCGTCGTCGACTGGTACTACGACGTGAGCGATCTGAAGCAGAAGGGCCACCGCTTCAACGAGAAGCTCCCGAGCTCGGTCGAGGAGATCCGGGCGATGTGCGCCGACCGCAAGCGCTACGAAGACGGCGCGCACTACGTCGCGCCCTGAGCGCGTCAGTCGTCCATCGAGTCGCAGTGGGTGGCGTAGGCGTGGCCCTTCACGCTCCCGCCGGGGAACGTCGCCTCGACGTCGAACGCGACGTAGGAGCTCGCCTTCGGCGCCGAGACGAAGTCGACGACGGTGAGCTTCACCGCGGTCGCGCGGACGATGGGCTCGGTGGTGAGGTCGCCCTTGAAGTCGAGGAGCGTGGCCTTGAGCCCGTTCGCCTCGGTGGCCACGCCCTTCGCGAGCGGGACGTTGGCGAACACCACGGTGCGGTCGGGCGTCGGTGACGTCTGCGACGGGCACGCGGGATCGCCGCCGAAGTGCGCCTCGACCTGGACGGTGGGCACGGCGCCGTCGGTGGTGTTGAAGCCGAACTGCGCGCGATCGAGCGGCCCCGATTTCGCCCCGATGGTGACGGTGAGGCTCGTCGTCTTGCACGCGCCGTCGCAGGTCCCGGCGGCGTCGGCGTCGCGCCCCGCGTCGTTCCCGCCCGCGTCGGGCGCCGCGGAGTCCCCCCCGGCGGCGTCCCCGGAGGAGCCGCTGCTCGAGCCCCCGTCGGCGGAGGAGCCGCTGCTCGACCCCGCAGGGTCGGAGGTGCAGGCGGCGACGACGGCGAGGACGCAAGCGAAGGCGAAGCCGAAGGTGGAGGCGCGGCGCATCCGGACAGGGTAGCCGATCCCGCCCCTCTACTGAACCGCGGGCGCGGGGACGCGCGCCGAGACCTCGCGCCCGCGGCCGATCGCGCGCAGGCCGAAGACGACGCCGGCGGTCGCGAGGCCGATGCCCGCGATCGCGAGGGCGCGCCGCGCGCGCGCCACCGGCGGCCGCGGCAGCGGGAGCTCGAAGCGCGCGAGGGCGAAGCCGAGGACGGCGCCGGTGAGCGCGCCCACGAGGTGGGCCGACATCGCCACGATCGGCGTCGCGAGATCGAACGCCGACTGCAGGCCGAGGGCGAGGGCGATGGGCGCGAGCTGCGCGCGCACGAGCCGCGAGCGCTCCCGCGACAGCGTGGCCGCGTAGAGGCCGCCGAGCGCGCCCGCGATGCCCATGATCGCCCCCGAGGCGCCGACGAGGACGGTCGGCTCCCCGCCGCCGCGCGCGAGCCGGACGAGCACCGGGGCGATCAGGCTCACCACCCCGGACACGACGTAGACGAGCGCGAAGCGGAGCGAGCCGAGGACCCGCTCGAGGCGGGGCCCGAAGTAGGCGAGCCCGGCCATGTTGGCGACGAGGTGGAGCGCCCCCGCGTGCAAGAACGCGGCGACGACGTAGCGCCACCACGCGGTGGCGGTGGGCTCGGCGGGGAGCACCACCGCCCCGAGCTCGTAGAGGTTCTTGGCGTCGAGGGGGTCGCCGGGGACCTCGGCGAGATAGTGCAGAATACACGCAATGACCATGGCCGGGGCCACGAAGGTGGGCCGCGTCGGCCAGAGGGCGCGGGCGGCGCCGCGGACGTCGGCGGCCAGGCGCTCGAGGCCGTCCGCGGCGGCGCCTGGCGTCGGGCGCGCGGGGGCGTGGCCCACGAGCGCGAGGCGGCGCGCGGCGGCGGTGGCGAGGGCGGGGTCCGCGGCCGTGGTGAGGGGGGCGAGGAGCTCTCGGGCGCGGTCGTCGTCGCCCGCGATCGCGTGCGCGGTGCCGAGCCAGAAGGCGCGGAGCTCGGGGGCGAGCGGCGCGAGCGGCCCGGCGAGCACGCGCTCGGAGAGATCGGGGCGGCCGCCGAACGCGGTGGCGAAGAGGCACGTGTAGGGGTCGAGCCGGCGCGCCTCGCCGACCGCGACGAGCATCGCGTCGAGCTCGCCCGCCTCGGCGAGGGCGCGCACGTAGTTCGGCAGGAGGAGGGCCGAGCCGAGGAGCTCCCGGCGCGGGACCGAGGCCTCGAGGTGGGCCCGCATGCCCGCCCAGTCGCGTCGCAGGCGGTGGAGCTCGACGAGCGCGAGGCGGCCGACGTCACCCCGGGCGTCCTGCACCGAGGACACCACGCGCTCGGCCTCGGCGAAGTCGCCGGCCTTGGCGAGCGCGAGCGCCTCCAGGATGCGCGGCTGCGCGGGCCAGCCGTCGAGCGGGTGCAGCGGCGTCAGGAGGCGGGCGATCTTGGCCGCGCGGCCGTACTCCTGCCGCATCGCCAGGCGCCCGACGATCAGCATGCCGAACCGCGGCGCGAGCACGGTGGGTACGAGCACCGCGGCCCCGATCCACCCCGCGAGGCTCGGCGCGAGGAGGCGCAGCCCGCCGGTGACGGCGACGTTCAGCGCGTAGACCGCGAGCCACCCCGGCTCGCGCAGGCGGGTGCGCGCGAGGGTGAAGACGAAGCCGAGCGCTCCCATGGGAGCCGCCAGCCAGAAGAGGAGATCGCCGAGGTCCACGGTGGGTGGTGAAGGAGCCACTCAGCCTACGCGAAAGATCCGCGCCCGGGAGCGCGCGCCCCGAGAACGCTTCGCCGCGCGAGGCGAACGCGATGCGCCGCAGAGCAGCTCTTGCGCGGCGTCACTGCACGTTTCCGCTGGAATCGGCGGCGACGGCGGGGCGCGTCGCGGGCCCCTCGATTGCAGGGCCGAACGTCTCCAGGAGGCGCCCCATGGCCCGTATCTCGAAGCTCCACGACAACAACCTCTTCGACGAAGGCGCGGCGGGTGACGACGACGTGGAGTCGTACGCCGAGGAGTTCATCGCCGCGGTGACGTCGGCCGAGTTCGTCGGCGAGGACGCGCGCGACGAGATGCTGGTCGAGGAGCTGGGCGGCCCCTTCCTCGAGCTCGAGGCGGTCGACCTCGCGTCGATGGGCTTCGTGGACGTGCCGGAGCAGGACACCGACGCGATCTGACTGACCGGCGCGCTCGCGTCAGCCGCGCTCGAACACGAGCGGGATGGTGACGCGGGTGGCCCCCCGCGCGCGCGGGTAGCGGAGCTTCGCCGCCCGGTCGAGGACGGCGCGGACGAGGCGTCGGCGCTCGGGCTCGAGCTCGGCCGCGGTGCGGGTGGTGTCGGCGAGCGCTCGTATCGCGCGCGGCGCGCCGGAGGGCGTGACCTCGAAGCGGAGCGTGAGCGCGCCCGCGACGGGGAGGCCGGCCTCCACGAACGGGGCGACCGCGCTCGAGATCTCGTCGATGGCGGCCGCGACCGCGCGGCGCGGCAGCGGCCCCTCGAAGAACGGGCGCGGCGAGACGAACCAGCCGTGGACGACGAGCCGGCCCTCGCGCGGGTCGTGGGTGCCGGTGACGCGACGCACCCCGTGCGGCACGCGGGGGTCGAACACCACGAGCCGGTTCCACTTCGCGGGTATCTCGCGGAGGATACCGGGCTCCTCGAGGCTCCTCGTGGAGGTGAAGCCGCGCCAGTAGTCGAGGATCTCGTCCCGGACGAGCAGCGTCTCGCCGCCCGAGAACACCCGCTTCGACCAGCGCGTCAGCGACCACACGAACGCGTAGGGCCCGTGGGGGAGGTCGCCGTGGAGCTCCTGCCGGCACCCCTCGACGTAGCAGGAGAGCCACGGCGGCGAGACGTCGTGGCACCCGAGGTTCTCGCGCCCCCAGGCGACGAGGCGCCGGTGGAAGGCGGCGTACGCCTTCGGTGGAAAGTACACGTACGCGGGCGTGCGGAGGACGGTGTATTGCCCGGGGACGTGCCAGTAGTCCCACACGAAGCGGTCGCTCCCGGCCTTGCGCGGGTCGGCGAACCGCGCGTCGAACGCCGCTCGGAGGTCACGCGCCTCGGGCGCGAAGTCGTCGACCACGAGCACGCTCTTGCTCATGGCGCCATGGTAGACGAAGCGCGCGGCTCAGAGCGCCTTGAACCACTTCCACGTGTAGAGGCGGTAGTTCTCCATCACCGTGTGCTTCCAGTCCGGCGAGTACCCGGGGATGCCGGGGTCGATGATCGACGTGTCCTCGCAGAAGGTCACCGACCCCGGGGCCTTGCAGCCGGTGTTGACCTTGCAGTTGTGCGCGACGTCGCCGTCGACGGTCGCGTTCGTGCACTCGTTGGCGGTCGCCCAGCGGTCGCGGGCGTTGCGGCCCCAGGCGATGAGCTCGTCGGAGTCTTCGGTGCGGTGGGTGACGAGCACCGGGAGGCGCCCGCACTTCTTGTAGTCGCCCCAGTCGCTCGAGTCGGCGATCGACACCGCCTTCACCCAGCCGGCCCGCTTGCAGCCGAGCCGGTTCATGAGCTTGCCGCCGTAGCTGAAGCCGAAGCCGAGCACGCGCGAGGGGTCGATGCAGTAGTCCTCGCCGAGCATCTTCATCATGTCGTCGAAGAACACGAGGTCGGTGTCGCCGTCGAGGTCCCACTCGCCGTTGGCGCCGGCCGCGGTCGGGTAGACGACGATCGCGCCGTTCTCGACGAACTTCTCCTGCTCGAACCACGACTGGAAGCCGGGGCCGTTGGTATACCAACCGTGATACATGACCACGACCGGGTAGTTCGTGTTCGCGTCGTAGCCGGTGGGCCCCCAGACGTGGAACTGGCGGCCGCCGGCGGTGGTGTGCTTGACGCCCTTGATGGGCCCCCTCGCGATGCCGCAGCCGGGGCTCGTCTTCGGCACGACCGGCGGGTCCCACACCCAGGGCGGCTCGCCGCTCGACGACGAGGAGCCGCCGCTCGTCGAGGAGGAGCTCGACGAGGACGACGAGCCGTCACCCGAGGAGCTCGCGCTCGACGAGCTGCTCGCCCCGCCCGACGAGGAGCTCGTCTGCGCCGGCGGGTCGTCCCCGCCGCACGAGGCCAGGGTCACGAAAGGTACGAGCGAGAGGCCGAAGACGAAGAAGGAGCGACGCATCCGTAATTTTTCAAGGTGACCGCTTTGGCCCGCCCCGTCAATCCACCCGTTCGGGGGCAAGGCGGGCGGCTCGGGCACGCTTCTGCCAGCGTCTGTGGCAAGATGCCGCCATGGTGTTCGGTCGGCAGGGCTCGATTCACGCGGGGTTTTTGGGGCTAAGTCTGGCGCTCGTCGCCCTCGGCTGCGGGGGAGGTGGGGCCGACACCCACACCGCGACGCCGTCGAACGCCGCGCCCACGAGCGCAGGGCCGAGCAAGCCCATCCCGACCCACGTCGCGGCCGCGGTGAGCGCCGACGATCGCGTCGCTGCCGACAAGGCCCTCGACGGGGGGCGAAAGCCCGCCGAGCTCCTCGCCTTCGCGGGGGTGAAGCCGGGGATGAAGGTCGCGGAGATCGGCGCCGGCGGCGGCTACACGACCGAGCTCCTGGCGCGCGCCGTCGGGCCGACCGGCAAGGTCTGGGCGGAGAACGCCCAGTTCGCCGCGAAGTTCATCGAGCCCACCTGGACCGATCGCCTCAAGAAGCCGGTGATGCAGAACGTCGTCCGCGTCGACCGCGAGATGGACGATCCCCTGCCGCCCGAGGCGAAGGACCTCGACCTCGTCGTCATCGTGCTCCTCTATCACGACGCGGTGTGGCTCAAGGTCGACCGCGACAAGATGAACCGCGCGATCTTCGCCGCCCTCAAGCCCGGCGGGGCCTACGTCGTCGTCGACCACTCGGCGCGCGCCGGCACCGGCACCAACGACGTGCAGTCGATCCACCGCATCGAGCAGAAGGTGGTGGAGGAGGAGGTCGCGCGCGCCGGCTTCAAGCGCGCCGCGGAGGCCGATTTCCTGCGGAACCCGGGCGACACGCGCGACTGGAGCACCGCCCCCAACGCGGCGGGCGAGAAGCGCGGGACGAGCGACCGGTTCGTGGTCTCGTTCGTGAAGCCCTGAGGGCGAGCGTCACTTCGCCGCCTTCTTCGAGAGCGTGAAGGCCGCCTTCGAGCCCTTGGTGGCGACGCAGAGGGCAGGCTCGACGAGGGTGAGCTCGCCGCGCTGCTCCTTGCCGTCGAAGAAGCTCGCGCGGTACTCGAGATCGGCGCCGCCGGCCTTGAGGTTGGCGACGAGGCCCTCGTCGTTCACCTCGGCGTGGAGGGTGGTCTCGGGGAAGCAGGGGTTGCCCTCGAGGGTGACGACGCCGTCGACGACGAGGCCGTTCTGGGTGAGCGTCGCGCGCGCGGGGCGCACGGCGCCGTTCTCGTCCTTCCAGGTGCCGACCCACTCGCCCTGCCAGCCGCCGGCGCGGGACGACGCCTCGTCGATCGCCGGTCGGGTGACGTTCTCCTTCACCGGCTCCTCGACGATGTCTTTCACGATGGCGGTGCAGCCGGTGACGAGCGGCAGGAGGGTGGCGACGGCGACGACCAGAAGCGAGGAGCGGAAGGGCATTGCCCCCGGTTCAATCAGGATCCATGCCACGCGCGGGCGCGCGATTGTCCAATGGTTTTCGCGCCCTGGAGCCGTCCGTTCACGCGCTTTCGGAAACCCTGGGCCACGCGTAGCGGGCTTCGCCGTGGCCTCACGGTGACGTGATGGACACCTGATGGGCGGAGCCTCTGGGCTCACTACGATCGGGAGTCGATGCCAAGCACCACCCGCGCCCGCGCGCTCCTCGTCGCCGGCCTCCTCGCGGCCGCCGGCGCGGCGGCTCCTTCGACCGCCCTCGCGAGCGACAGCCCCGACGACGACGCGTGGAACGTCGTCGACCTGACGCGGTTCCAGAACACGCACGCTCAGGTCCTCGCGGGGCAAGCCTCGCCGCTCACGGTGAAGGTGCTCTTCGTCCCCCTCGCCGACGACGACGGCAAGAACCCCGGCACCGACGGGGTGACCGTCGGCGTGCTCGACTCCTGGCTCGCGCAAACGAACAAGATCTACGCGACGTCGAAGAGCAACGTCACGCTGGTGCGCGATCCGCGGACGAGCCTCGCGCCGATCCGGAGCACCGCCGCGAACAACGACTGCTTCCTCGACGCGTCTCCGTCGCCGTTCGCGACGCCGGCGTCGGTGTGCAAGAAGAACGGGCTCCAAGCGGCCGCGATGTCGGACATCGCGCTCCGCTATCCCGACGCGATCGTCGTGTTCCTCCGGGGCGGCAACTGGGAGCCGAAGAAGACCGACGGCAAGTGGACGCTCGTGCGCACCGCCGGCAACTGGAGCTCGGGCGCCGGTTCCTACGTCGCGTTCGGGCCCGGCAACGGCGGCGTGCAGCTCGGGCACGAGATCGGCCACTACCTCCACCTCGCCCACACCCACCGCTACATGCCGAAGAGCACGGGCGAGGCCGAGCGGTGGCTCGCGGCGAGGGTGGAGGCAGGCGAGACTCCGGAGCAGGCGTACCGCTCCCTCTTCGACGGCGACTACGGGCGCCTGGTGGGCGACACCGCGCCGGACCCGAGCTGGGACCTCGTCGCGAGCGCGAACGGTGCGGGGGCGTGCGGCCCGTTCTTCACGCCCCTCGAGCTCGTGTTCCGGGCGAAGGAGAAGACGTTCCGGCTCAACGTGGCGCCGCCTCGCACCAACGTCATGGCCTACTACATGACCTGCAACTACGACTTCGTCACCACGCCGGGGCAGGCGGCGCGCATGCGGGTCGCGCTCCTCTACGCGAACCGGCGGGCGCTCGTGTTCCCCGTCGTCGCGAAGTGCGCCTACGACAAGGGCGTGGCCGGTGAGCTCCCGCCGGCGCTCTCGCTGCAGATGAAGGCGGCGGCGCGGCAGCAGAAGCTCGACGAGTGCCTCCACCCGAAGTGAGCGCCGAGCGAGCGGCGCCGGTCAGGCGAGGCCGCGCGCGGCGACGAGGGCGAAGCACGCGGCGAGCAGCACGCACAGCGGGGTGAAGAGCCGGTCGTCCCAGCGGGCGAACGCGGTGCCGTGGACGCGCTTGGTGAGCCCCACGAGGCGGAAGTCCCCCAGCGCGCGCAGCGCGAACACGCACGCCCCGGCGAGGGTGAGCCACGTCCACGGCGCGCTCCCCGAGCGCGCGGCGACGAGGACGATCGCGGCGGCGCTGCCGAACACGAGCGTCACGATCGCGGTGAGGAGCCGCGGGGGCGCGAACGCGGCGCGCCTGTCGACCTCGGGGATCGCGGCGCGGAGGCCGCGGCGCATCCCGAACATCCACGCCACGTGGACCGCCGCGATCGCGGCGAGCGCGAGGGCGGCGACCCCGCCGGCGAACGGCCCCACGAGCCCGAGCCGCGGCCCGAAGACGGCCGCCGCGCCCCCGACGGCGAAGAGCGCCCACGCGAAGTGCCGCCCTCGGGAGGACACGAGGGCGAGCGCGCCCGAGGCGAGGAGCATGCACCCGACGGCGGTGAGGACCGCGACGTCCGCGCGGGCCGCGATCCACGCGAGGGCGAGCCAGGCCACGCTGAGGAGGTGCCACGCGAAGCGGAGCGTCCGCTCGGTGAACGCCCGCCCGAGCGGGAGCGCCTCGCGGGGCAGCTCCCGCGCGAAGAGCGGCCCGAGGAGGCGCCGCTCCCCGAGCAGGGAGTGGAGGACGGCGAGGACGACGAGGACGGTGACGCAGATGGCCTGGCTCACGGGGGGACCTCCATACGCTTGCGTATGGACCCATAGGGGAGCGATGGTGGTTTTTCAATACGGTACCGTATGGAAAGGCGCCACCCCCCGAAGCGAGCCCCAAGAGGCGCGGCCGCGCAGCTCGCCCCCGAGGCCTGGCTGGCGGCGGCGTGGGAGGAGCTGGCGCGCGGCGGGGTCGACGCCGTCCGCGTCGAGCCGCTCGCGGCGCGCCTCGGGGTCACCAAGGGGAGCTTCTACTGGCACGTCCGCGATCGCGCCGCGCTCCTCGACGCGCTCCTCGAGGACTGGGAGCGGCGCGCGACCCTGGGCGTCATCGCGCTCGTCGACGGGGCGTCCGAGTCCCCCCGCGAGCGGCTGGCGGAGCTCCTCCGCGTGACGACGAAGGCGCCCGAGGCGCCGGACGCCGAGAGCGCGATCCGCGCATGGGGTGCGCACGACGAGCGCGTGGGCGCGCGCCTCGCGCGCATCGACGAGCAGCGCGAGCGCTACGTGGAGGATCTGCTCGTCGCCGCCGGGGTGCGGCGCAGCCACGCGCGCCACCGCGCGCGGGCGCTGTACCTCGCGCTCATCGGGGAATACGCGCGGGTCGCTCACGGCGGGGCGCCGACGGGCCCGGCGACGTGGTCCGAGCTCCTCGAGCGCATGCTCTCCGACGCGCCTTCGCCTCCCGCGGCTCCTCGCCGGCGCTCGCGCGGTTGACGCTCCGGGCCGCTCCCGCCATCGGCGGGTCGGCGCGCCGGTCCGCCGGTCGGTCGCTCCCCGCGACAGCGCCGCCGCCGAGTGGTACGGAGGGGCGGACATGATCTCCCGAAAGCGCCACGCGTCTCTCTTCGTCGCGCTCGCGACGTACGCGACGCTCGCGACGCTCGCGGGCTGCGGCCCCGCGGTCCCCGAGAGCTTCCCCCCGACCTCCCCCGCGGCCACGAACACGCCGAGAGGCCGCACCCAGCCGGTCACGCTCGCGGTGGACGAAGACCCGCCGATGCCCGGCGATCCCGGCGAGGCGCGGTGGAGCGGCCTGTCGCCCGAGCACGCCGAGCCGCCCCACTCCCACTCCCACCCCGACCACGGCGCGCACCCCGGCGCCGCGCCCGCGTCGCCGACGATCTACGCGTGCCCGATGCACCCCGAGGTCACCGCGACCGCGCCCGGCAAGTGCCCGAAGTGCGGGATGAACCTGACGAGGCGGCCATGAAGGCGATCACGACCCGCGCGCGGATCGCGCTCGCGACCTCGGCTGCGCTCCTCGCCACCGGGTGCGCCACCGCGTCGATCCGGAGCGACGTCCACGAGGTGCGGGAGCTCACCCGGGTCGAGCGGATCGCGCAGGTCGCCGACGTCGACGTCGACCCGGCGGCGAACGACGAGGCTCGTCGCGCGCTCGACCGACCTCTCGACGCCGACGCGGCGGTGCGCGTCGCGCTCCTCAACAACCGCGAGCTCCGGGCCACGCTCCGCGAGATGGGCGTCGCGCGCGGGCGCCTCGTCCAGGCCGGCCTGTTGCCGAACCCGACGGTCGAGGGCGAGCTCCTCCCGGAGCAGAACAGCCACGTCGAGCTGCGGGTGGAGTACGACGTCACGAGCGCGGTGCTCGCGCCCGTCCGCTCGCGAGCCGCCGAGCCCGATCTCGACGCCGCGCGCTATCGGGCGGCCGGCGCCGTCGTCGCGCTCGGCTATCGCGTCCGCGTCGCGTGGTTCCGCGTCGCCGCCGTCGAGCAGCGCCTCGCGATCGCTCGCCAGGTGCTCGACGGGTTCGCCGCGGCGCGCGAGGCCGCGGCCGCGCTCCACGACGCGGGCAACATCCCCGCGCTCGACCGCGCGAGCCAGGAGGCGGCGTACCAGCGCGCGCGCGTGTCGGTCGCGCAGCTCGAGCTGGAGGCCGCGACCGAGCGCGAGCGCATGCAGCGCCTGCTCGGGGCTCACGGCGACGACACCAAGTGGAGGCTCGCGGGCGGCCTCCCCAAGATCCCCGACAAGCCCGACGTGCCCGAGGACGTGGAGGTGCGCGCGCTCCGCGCGAGCCTGGAGCTCGTCGAGTCGCGTCACCGCCTGGAGGGCCTGGCGCGCCGAGCGGGCGCGACGCGGCTCGCGGGCTGGCTCCCCGACGTGAGCGTCGACGTGCACGCGCTCCAGGCCGACCCCGCGCGGTCGGGCGGGCTGACCGACACGCGCGATCTGCGCTTCGGGGGCGGGCTGAAGGTGGGGGTCCCGATCTTCGACCGGAAGCAGGGCACCGTCACCGCGCTCGAGGCGACCTTCGACGCGGAGCTCGAGCGCTTCTACGGCATGGCGGTGGACGTGCGATCGGCGGCGCGTGAGGCGCGGGCGCGCGTGCTCTCGTCGCACGCGCGCGCGCGGCACTACCAGACGGTGATCGGCCCCGCGCAGCGCAAGGTCACCGAGCAGACCCTCCTCCAGTACAACGCCATGCAGGTGGGCGTCTTCCAGCTCCTCGCGGCGCGCAAGGAGGAGCTCGAGGTGGAGCTCGCCGCCGTCGAAACAGCGCGCGAGTACCTCTCGGCGCGCGCGGAGCTCGACGCGCTCTTCGCGGGGAGGCGAGTGTCGCCCGAGGCGGGGGCCGCCGCGGCGACGATGGGGCCGGCCGAGCCGCGAGGAGGTCACTGAACATGAACCGACGCGACTTCATGCACCTCGGGAGCCTCGGCGCCGGGGCCGCCCTCCTCACGCGGGGAGCCACCGCCGACGCGCAGGTCACCGCCGCGGGCGCCGCGGCGAGGGCGGCGCGCCCTCGCGCGGCCGGGCCCTACTTGCCGGTGACGACCCCGAACGGCGCGACGCTGCCCCTCCGCGACGTCGGAGGGGTGAAGGTCGGGCACCTCGTCGCCGAGGCCGTCGACCACGAGTTCGCGCCGGGCCTGCGCGCCCAGTGCTGGGGCTACAACGGGGGCACGCCCGGGCCGACGATCGAGTGCGTCGAGGGCGATCGCCTGCGCATCTACGTCACCAACCGGCTCCCCGAGCCGACGACGGTGCACTGGCACGGGCTGATTATCCCTAACGGGATGGACGGCGTGTCGGGGCTCACCCAGCCGCCGATCGCGGTGGGGGAGACGATGGTGTACGAGATCGTCCCCAAGTATCCCGGTACGTTCATGTACCACCCCCACTACGACGAGATGACCCAGATCGCGCTCGGCATGGCGGGGATGTTCGTCGTGCACCCGAAGCGCCCCCGGGGGCCGGCCGTCGACCGCGATTTCGTGCTGATGACGCACGAGTTCCGGGTCGCGGTGGGGGCGCGCCGGCCCGATCCCAACGAGATGAAGGACTTCAACGTCCTCACCTTCAACAGCAAGGCGTACCCGGGCACGGCGCCGCTCGTGGTGGGCAAGGGCGAGCGGGTGCGCATCCGGTTCGGCAACCTGAGCCCGATGGACCACCACCCCGTCCACATCCACGGGGTCACGTTCAAGGTGACGGCGACCGACGGCGGCTACGTGCCGGAGTCGGCGCAGGTGCCCGAGACGACGGTGCTCGTGCCGGTGGGGAGCACGCGCGTCATCGAGCTCGTGCCCGAGGAGCTCGGCGACTGGGCGATGCACTGCCACATGACCCACCACATCATGACGCAGATGGGCCACGGGCTCCCGCCGATGGTCGGGGTCGACACGAAGCAGCTCGAGCAGCGCATGGGCCGCGTGATGCCGGCCTACATGCCGATGGGGTCGAGCGGCATGGGCAACATGGGGGAGATGCAGATGCCGATCCCTCCGAACTCCCTGCCCATGAAGGGCGGCAAGGGGCCGTTCGGCAGCATCGACATGGGCGGCATGTTCACCGTGCTCAAGGTGCGGCAGGACCCGGACCACGCCGACCCCGCGGGGTGGTACGCGCAGCCGCCCGGGACGGCGCCGACGCGGGCGGACGCGGCGCGGATGAAGGCGGACGGGATCGAGCTGCCGCCCCCGCGCCGGCCGTGAGGTCGCGGTCGCGACCCGTTCGTCGGTGTCGACGTACGACAACGACGGCGAACGACAACGGCGGCAACAGCGAATAGGATTTCGACAGGGAACATCGACGGTGGTCCAGTCCCGGGCTCGCCTCGTCCACGCCGGGCTCGTCGCGCCGCCCGCAAACGAGGAGCGACGCCACGGCAAGGACCTGGAGCAAGCCGGGGCGAGAGCGAGACGGCGGTCCCTCGGCGGGCGGAGTGGCTGTGCCCCGCGCCGTTCACGGACGTCCGTGAACGGCGTCACGGACGTCCGTGAACCGTGAACGTACTCCGTCGGAGATGTCTCTTGGCCGCGCCCGTCGTCGTCCCGTCGCCCTCGGGATCCTCGCCTCGTCACGTGCGCGACGGACGGATGCACCGTCCGCCGCTTCGCTCAGACCGGAAGGACTCGGACGGAGGGGAAGTGGAGCTGCAGACGCCCGAGGTCCCTCGGATCGCTGGTGTAGACGACCCCGCCACCCCGGAGCGCGGCCGACGCCATCACGACCGCGTCCGGCAGCGAGGCTCCGCGCACCGCGTCGAGCGCCTCGCCGGCCGCTCGACACAGGAGCTCCGTCATCCCTTCGAGGAGGACCATTGCGGCGATCTCTTCGCGAACGGTCGTCCGCCCTCGCCACCACTCGACGTAGGCGACGGCGGGCACGACGGGCAGCGCGCCGCGCCGCACGATCGCGCGCATCGCCTCCGTCGCCCTCGGCTTCCGGCGCTCGAGGGCGATGAGCATCCCCGTGTCGAACGTGAACGTCACGCGGCGCGGCGCCGCCTCTTCTTCGGGGCCTCTCCGCGCCACTCGGCCTCGACGCGCTCCGCGGCCTCGTCCGAGAGCGGCGGGACGCCGTACTTCTCGAAGTAGGCCTCCGCGGCCGCGAACTTGGCCTCGCGGGCGGCGAGCTCGGCGATCAGCGCCGACACGTTGCCTTTGTGCCGGCGGGTCGCGAGCGCCTTGAGGTTCTCGAGCGTCGCCTCGTCGAGGGAGAAGCTCGTCGTCTTCGTTCTGCCGGGGCGCATAGTGGCAGTGTAGCACACGTGCGCCGGGGAGGTCTCCGCCCTCCCGAGCGTACGATGGGTGGGGTACACCATGGGATCGACGTTCGCCGCCGTGCACGTGAAGGGAAGGTCGCTCGCCGAGGTCGTGCGCCTCGTCGACGACGAGCTCGAGGAGGAGGGCGCGTCGCGCCTCGCCGCCGACGCCGCGGAGACCGCGACCGAGCGTCGCATCTTGGTCTTCGAGGACTCGGGCTGGGTCGTCGTCGCCGACGAAGACCAGGAGTCGAGCGCGGAGATCGGCGAAGCGCGGGCGCTCCACCTGAGCGCGGCGCTCGAGACCGACGCCATCGCGGTCAACGTCTTCCACAGCGACGCCGCGCTCCTCGCGCGGTTCCGGCGCGGCGAGCGCGTCGGCGCCTTCGAGGTGCCCGAGGGGGCGGTCCTCGACGAGGCGACGGGGCACGCCCACGTGGCGGCGAAGTTCCTGGGCGATCTCGCGCTCACCTCCGAGGGGCGGGCGGAGCTCGAGGGGGGATTGCTTGCAGATTACACGTTTCCCGAGGCGACCATGCACCGCGCCGCCGAGCTCGTCGGCATGACCAGCTCGGGCGCCGGGGCGCGCTACCTGTGGGGCGCCCCGCCCCCGGGCGCCAAGAGGCTCCGCTACGCGCCTCCGAAGGACGAGGAGGTCGCGCCCGTGGCCGTCGAGTGGCGGCCCCCGGGGGACGACGGCCGCGACATCCGCATCACCGCCGCGGCCGAGGTGACCCTGTGCGTCGGGATGCCCGTCGACGAGCGCATGGTCGTGGACGTCACCGCCCACGCGGGCGCGCGCGTCGACGGCCTCGCGGTCGAGCTCCGCGGCTCGGCGCTGGCGCTCCTCGACGTCGAGGCGGTGTGCGGCTGGAACCCGGTGCTCGACGCGGGGGGCGGTCAACGCACCGAGATCATCGAGGCGCCGATCGAGCGCCGCGGCGACGCGCTCGTCGCGCGGTTTCCGAGATCGTTCGTCGCGCCCGGCGGCCAGCCGACCCTCGGCGGTACGAGCGCGGCGGCGATGCGCGCCTGGACCGAGGCGCTCCGCGCGCAGAGCCACAACCGCTTCCTCTTCCGGCTGCGAGGCGCACCCAAGGCCGAGGGGGTGGGGGAGCTCGTGATCGCGATCACGAACCTCGCCGGCGAGCCGCTCGACGCGACGCCCTTCACGGTGAGCTTCGAGGTGACCCCGGCGCCGCGCATGCCGCTCGTGCGCGTCGCGCCCGACTCGAGCTCGCGCCACGACGCGGCGCGGAGGCTCACCGACGCCCAGCGCTACGCAGGCGACGCGTTCTTGTGCGGCTACGTCGGCTTCGACGG
>JAEUKG010000125.1 GCA_016794325.1 Myxococcales bacterium
CTGGCGCGCGGTGAGCGGCGGCCGCACCTTGGCGAAGCGCGCGCCCTCGGTGCGGGCCATGACCTCGTCGAGGGGCGCCGGCGCGCGCAGGATCGGCCGGTAGCGACGCTTCTTGGCGCGAGACACGTCGAGGTGGATACGCCGGGCGAGGGTCGCGGGCAAGGCGGCGCGCGCGCGGATCCGAAGGAAATGCGCGCGCCGGGCCACCGCCGCGCTTGAGAATTGCGCCGACCCGTGGCAAACGACCGACCTCATGTGGGAAATCAGCCAAGAGACGGTGGTGGCGGCCGCGCATCAGCTGCGCTTCGCGCCCGGCGAGGGCGAGCGGCTCCACGGCCACAACTGGCGCATCCGCGCCACCGTCCGGGCGAGCGAGCTCGACAGCCGGGGCTTCGTGCTCGACTTCGCCGACCTCGGCGGGGCGCTGCGCGCGCTCGTCGAGCCCTACGAGCACGTCTTCCTGAACGAGATCCCGCCGTTCTCCGACATCAACCCCACCGCCGAGAACATCGCCCGGGTCGTCGCCGACGGCCTCGCCGCGAAGTTCGACGACGCGCGGGTGAAGGTCGTGCGCATCGACGTGTGGGAAAACGATCAGTGCAAGGCGACGTACCACCGCAGCTGACGTCGGCGCACCGCGCGCTCGCAGCGGCGCGCCGCCCGCCGGCGCCCGAGCCCGCCGTCAACGCGTGAGCGGCACCAAGAGCACCTCGCCCGCGGGCGCGGCGACGTCCACGACCGCGCCGCGGACGTCCGTGCGCGCGAGGCGGATCATCCCGTCCGCTTGGAGGATGGCCGCGGGCGCGAGTGGCCGCGGGCCCGAGCTGCCGTCCGGTACGACGTAGATCGTCACCGCTTGGGGCTTGTCGGGCCGGGTCGGGGGCGCGACGCGGCAGAGCGCGGCCACGGCGCCGGACCGATCCTGAATCGCGCAGGTGTCGAGGGCGCGGGTGTCGACGGGGCTCTTCTGCGCGTGCAGCGCGCGCGCGGCGGCGGCGCGCACGAGGTCGCTCGCGTCGTCGAGCAGCGCCTTGCGCTCCTTCGCCCCGTCGCCGCAGCGCGCGCCGCTCGCGGCGAGGCCGGAGAGCGCGTTCGCGCGGACGAACGGGCGAGCGTCGTCGAGCAGCGGGCACAGCGCGCGGGCCGCCACGTCCTTGCGCTTGAGGCGGGCGGCGGCGCGGCCGAGGCCGAGCGCCGCGTTGGGCGCCACCTCGCTCGCGCGGTCGCGCAGGGCGGCCTCGAGGGCGCCGAGGCTGCGCTCGTTGCCGGCCGCGCCGAGCGCGTAGGCGGCGTCGCGCTGAACGTCGGGGTCGCGATCGCGCAGGAGGCGCTCGAGGGTGACGCTCGCCTCGGGCGCGGTGTGCCCCGCGAGGAGCGAGGCCGCGGCGCGGCGCTCGGCCTCGCGGTCGCTCGCCGCGAGCGCGACGAGCAGGCGCGTCGCCGAAGGAGAGCGGGCGCGCCCGAGCGCGTCGAGGACCGCGTGCCGCTCGGGGCCGACGGCGAGCTCGAACATCCCCGCGAGCCGGCGGACCGCGTCCTCCGAGGGCTCGCGGGCGACGATGCCGGCGAGCGCGCTCAGGTGCGCGTGGCGATCGATCTCGTCGTTCTTCCCGAGCCGCTTCAAGAGCTCGTCGCGCGCGCGGGCGCTGCCCGACTGCGAGAGCGCGCGGGCCGCGCGCACGCGCACGGCGGGATCCGCGTCGTCGAGCGCGTCGAGGAGCGCGTCGTCGGCGCCCGCGGGGCCGAGCGTCGCGAGCGCGTCGAGCGCCGCGGCGCGGAGCGGGCCGTCCTTGGCCTTCGCGAAGTCGGCGAGGGCGAGCCCGGCGCGCGGGGCGCCGGTGCGGCCGAGGAGGCCCACGATCGCGACGCGCTCGGCGGGGGTGAGCCGCGGGTTCTTCAGCGTCGCGAGGAGGGGCTCCACCGCGCGCCCGTCCGGCGACGTCGGATCGAGGAGGCTCTCGGCCGCGCGGATGGCCTCCGCGCGCGTGATCTGGCTCGGATCGCCCAAGAACTCGAGGACGACCGGCACGTGCTCGCTCGAGCCGCAGCCGGCGAGCGCGTGCATCGCCGCCGCCGGGGGCAGGGCGCCGCGCCGCAGCGCGGCGACGATGGACGCGGCCGCGCGCTTCTGCTTGATCTCGCCGAGCACCCAGGCCGCGCTCGTGGTGACGGTGACGCTCTCGCGGCGCTCGAGGAGCGCGGTGAGCTCCGTCACCGCCGCGTCCTTCGAGGTCACGAGCGCCTGGCGGACGGGGTTCGGCTCGAGGTTGCCGGCGGCGTCTTCGGCGACGCCGAGCGCCTGGGTGAGGGCGCGCACCGCGGCCGCGTTGCCGATGCGACCGAGGGCCGCGATCGCCGCGTGCCGCAGGTTGGGCGCGCGGTCGGCGGCGAGGGGGGCGATCGCGTCCACCGCGTCTTCGGCGCGCATGCGGCCGAGCGCGGCCAACGCCTCGACGCGCACGTCGACGACGTTGTCGCGGAGCTGGAGCACGAGGGCCTGCGACGCGCGGGGATCGGCGAGGTCGCCGAGGGCGCGCGCGACGGCCTGGCGCACCTCCGGCACCGAGTCCTGCACCTTGCCCACGAGGGGCACGACGGCGCGCGGATCGCCGAGCCGAGCGAGGGCGCGCGCGACCTGGACGCGCACGTGGGGCGTCGGGTCGTCGAGCTTGCCGAGGAGCGGCGCCACCGCCTCGCTGGCGCCCTGCGCGCCGAGGGCGTCGGCCGCGGCGGCGCGGACGGCGGGATCCGCGTCGCCGAGGGTGCGGGCGAGGGCGGGGACGGCGCGGGTCGCGGGCAGCGATCGCAGGACCTCGCACGCGACGATCTTGAGCTTGGAGTCGCGCTCGCCGAGCCACGGAAGGACGCGGTCGATCGCCGCCTCCACCCGCAGCCGGATCGCCGACTGGGCGGACGCGGCGCGGACCTCCACGTCCGCGTCGTCGAGCCCCTTGAGGACGAGGGGCGTCGCGCGCGCGGGCCCGAGGGTGGTGAGCTCGCGCGCGGCGGCGCGCCGCGCCACGGGATCGTTCGAGGCGAGGCCTCGCTCGACGCGCTCGGCGACGTCGGGCCACACGAGCGCGCTCGCGACGTCGGGCGCGGCGCCGAGGCCGAGCGCGACGAGGCAGGTGCTGACGAGGGCGTGGAGGGGCCGCACGGCTCTCCGAGCGTATCCTGAAAGGCGCGAAACCGGTGCGGATTTCGCCGACGTGGGGGCTGCGCGGGGTCGCCTCGCGCGTCAGACGAGGCCGCGCTTGCGCCTCGCGAACCAGTGGGCGCCGAACGTGGCCGCGGCGAAGAGCGTCCACACCCACGCGGGCGCGATCGGCGCGACGTGCCGCTCGGCGCACACGACCGTCGCGCGCGGGCCCGGGACCGACCGCGCGTCGTCGGCGCGCAGCGACTGGCCGCCCGTCGCGCGGGCGAGGCGCTCGAGGCGAGCGGCGTCGGGGCGCGAGTCGGCCCACTCGTCGCCGCCCGCTTCGCACGCGAAGTCGTGCCGGGTGCCGAGGCCCCCGCCCACGGTGAGGCGCGCGGAGTAGCCGCCGGCGGGGAGGGCGGGGAGCTGGAGATCGAGCGTGTCGGACTCCATCTCGCCGGCGACCTTGACGGGCGCGGTCGCGCCCCCGGGCTCGGCGACGTGATCGAGGCGACGCACCTCGATCGCCACCGGGCGCTTGCCCCGGGCCCCGGTCGTCGCCCGCACCCGGACCTTCGACGGCGCGCCCGCGACGCACCCGGCGCCGAGGTCGAGCTGCGCCGGCTCGAAGCGCGGGTCGCGCATGAGCCAGCCGAGGAGGCCGTCCCAGAGGGCGCTGTAGCCGCGGCCCGCCGTCTTGGCGCCGAGCGGCGAGAACGCGAGCTGCCAGGCGCCGTCGACCGCGAGCGCGATGCTCCGCCCGTCGCCCTGGTCGCCGACGGCGAGGACGGGCATCGGCTTGCCGGCGCGCGTCGTCCGGGTCGGGTGCGACCACAGCACGATGCTGGTCGGGTGAGGTTCGCCGAGGATGCTCGCGCCCGGCATGCTGGGCAGCTCGTCGGTCACGACGCCCCGCAGAGGCGCGAGCATCGACGCCTCGCGGCCGTCGCTCGTCCACTCGGGGACGAAGCCCGCGGGATCGGCGGCCGTCGCTCCGCTCGATCCGTCGAGCTCCACCGGGAGCACCCCCGCGATCGGCGTCCCCGCGTAGCCGCCCGCGACGAACGAGTTTTGCCCGCCGACCATGATGAGGCCGCCGCCGGCCCGCACGTACCGCGCGAGGGCGGGCAGGTGCTTGCCGAGGCCGTAGGGCTGGGCGTCGAAGTCTTGGAGGACGACGGCGTCGAACGACGGCAGGTGCTGGCTGAAGAGCTCGTCCACGGGGAAGGGGATGAGCGCGAGCTCCTCGGGCTGCGCCTGCGGGTTGTCGGACGGGGTGCGGAGGATGAAGAACGCGACGAGGTCGATCGAGGCGTTGCCCTTGAGCCACTGACGGAGCGCGCGCACGTCGTTCGTGGGGCGCCCGGCGACGTGGAGCATGCGCACCCGCTCGCGGGCGACGTTGAACGTCACGAGCCGCCGATCGTTGTCGGGGATCGTGTCGCCGGGGGGCGGCGTCACCGCGACCTCGATGATGCGCTGGCCGGCGCGCTCGAGCGTGACGGTGAGGTCGACGACCGCGCGGCCCTCCTTGAGCTCCGCCACGCCCGACGCGAGGAGCGCGGGGGCGCCGTCCTCGCGGAGCTCGCGCGCCGTCACCGTGAGCTTGTCGCAGTCGAGCCCGCCGGCGCACCCGATCTCGACGCGCAGCGGCAGGGGCACGTGCGCGACGGCGGCGCCGGCGGCCGCGACGCGGCGCACGCTCGCGTCCTTGGGCTCGCGGTCGCTGACGGCGACGGTGTGGATCGGGACGCCGACCGACTCCTTGAGGGCCGCGAGCGACTCGCGCGTCGCCTCGGCCCCCGGGTCGTCCAGCCGGCCGTCGCTGACGACGACGATCGCCGAGGGCCGCTCCTCGTGCGAGGTCGCGAGGGCGCGCACCGCGGTGGCGAGATCGCTGCGGGGCGCGCTCGCGGCCGAGGGGCCCTCCGGGATCGGGGTCGGCACGCCGTCGCCGAAGCCGAGGACGGTGATCCGCGCGTCCTTGGCGGCGGCCTTCAGCTCGCCGATGGCGCGGTC
>JAEUKG010000127.1 GCA_016794325.1 Myxococcales bacterium
CCGCGACTGGCCCGCGCGCCTCGAGCGCGTGCCAGATCGCCAAGCTCTGCGCCGCGGCGTGGTCCGGGGCGCGGCGGAACGTCGCGAGCCCGAGCGCGCTCGAGAGGGTCGGAGAGCCGAGGTGGTGGAGCGCTCGCGCGACCTGCCTCGCCAAGGCCGGCTCCGCGCGCACGCGCGCGGGATCGAGGCTCGCGATCGCGCGCTGCGCCTCGAGGAACCGCCCGCGCTCGCAGAGCGCCCCGACGCCCCCGTCATCCATGCCCGCAGTCTATACACATCGGCCCTTCGTGCACGCGCGGCCGTCGAGGATCCGCGAATGGCACACTTCTTTCGATCCATCACCCCAAAGGGGTGATGTGCGGCGCGCACGGGCTGCGCCCCGCCGCACAAGCTCACCGCGTGCGCGCGGTGAGACGATGCACGGCGCTGCGCGGCGCGCGGGGTAGCCGCCGCGCCGGCGTCCGTCGTCAGGCTACTGCGCGATGTCGACGCGGACGTTGGAGGGCTGGATCCGGACCGGCGTCGCGCACGAGTCCAGCCCGGTGTAGAGCTCCTCGAGGGGGATGACGACCTCGGTCGGCTGGTCGGGCTTCACCCGGCCGCAGCGCTTGGCGCTCCCGATCGACTGGGGGCCGCACTGGACATCGACGTCCCAGCAGACCTTCAGGTCGTCGCTCGCCGATTCGCTCCGCAGGGTGCATCGGACGCCCTCGCCGAGCGTCTGGCCGACGGGCTGGCAGAGCACGGTCGCGCGCGGCGGCCGCAGCATCGACCAAGCCGGCCGCGCCAGCGCCCCCGCGAGGAAGGCCGCCGTGGCGAAGAGCGCCAGCCCGAGGCGCCTCGGGGCCCCCCACGCCGCGCGACGGTGCATGTACAGCGGATAGAACACGATCCACAGGAGGACCGCGCCCGCTGCGTGTCTCCCGGCGGGCTGGCCGCGGCGCTTGGCGTCCACGGCGATGAGGACCACGGTGGCGAGGAGCGAGAGCCACGAGATCGCGTTGCCGAGCGCCTCCGACGTGACGAGCGCCATCGCGCCGCCGGCGGCGACGGGGATCGCGAGGAGGGCCCAGCCCAGCGGGTCGCGAGGATCCGCCGGCGGGCCGGGGGGCGCCGCCGGGGGCGCGTACATCGCGGCGGTGGAGTCGTGCACGGCCCACGGGTTAGCACACCGCGGCCGACGCGCCGGCGGTCTCCTGGGGCATCGCACGCCGCCGTCTGGAGGTGGCTCGCGTTCCATCGTAGCCTCGAAGGATGAGCGAGGTGGGGTCGGCGGTGCTCGTCTACGAGCCGATGGCAGAGGATCGGGCCCGCGGCCGCGGGATCGCGGCGTTCCAGCTCGTGGCGATCTCGGCGATTGCGGGGGCGGCGCTCGCGGTGTTCGTGACCCCTTGGGCCGGCCTGGTCGGGATGATCGGGATGGCGATCGCGGTGGGGGACTTCGCCTTCGGGCGGCGCCGCGGGGCTCGCATCTCCCTGCGCGTCGCGGCGGGGCGCGTGCGCGTCGAGCGCGTCACCGAGACGGTCGGCGAATTCTCCCTCGAGGAGCTCGAGGACGTGACCCTCGACGTGCGCGAGATCCAGCGCGTGGAGGAGGGGGCGAGCGCGATCCCGGCGATGCGTGTCCTCGACGCGCGGGTCAGCGAGCCCGTCGACAGGGCGCGCATCGTCCTCGTCGCCCGCGGCCGACCACCGCTCGTGCTCTCGGACGACTACGTCGCGCACATGGAGGCCACGGAGGGGATGGGGAAGATCCGCGTCTTCCTCCGGAAGCAAGGCTGGGTGCCTCTCGACGAACGTGACGGGCCCGACAGCGCCGCGCCGGCGAGCGACCCGCCGGACAGCGCCGCGCCGGAGTCTGGCTCGGCCGGCTGAGGCCGCGCGAGCGTCGAAGCGAACGCAGAGATCCCCCCCTCTTCCATACAAGCGGCGTGCCGCGCGTCGGCGCGGACAAGTACGGGAGATCGCTCACGGGTTGCTCCGCGGACGCCGGGCGAGCGCCGGGCGCGCCCGCCCCGGCTCGATCCCGTCGGGTCAGCGTCGCATGTAGACGCCATCCATCGTCCCGAGGCGCCCCCACGACGAGAGCCTGCCGCGGTAGCCGAACTGCGCCGGCTGGGAGGTGTTCGCGTTGTAGAAGGCGCCGCCCATGTAGCGGGTGGTGACGCTCGTGCCCCACACCGCGCCTTGCCCCGGCGACGAGAAGCGGTCGAGCTGGAGGGGGAACATCGTCGGCACCACCGGGCTCACCATCCCTCGGGTCCACACGAACATCTCCTGCCGGCCGAAGCCGACGTCGGACGTCCCCACGACGTGGACGAAGCCGTCGTAGTGGATCGCGATGCCCGCGTCGTCGACGCCGCCGGGGCTCGTCCCGCCGTTGTGGTACGTGGTGAACGCGCTCCGCGCGCCGGTCGACGTGTTGAACGTCTCGATGTACGCGTCCTTCGAGCCGGCGACGCTCGACACCCACCCGGTCATGTAGCCGGTGTTCCCCGACACCGCGACGCCGTTGCCGCGCGACGGCGCGGAGGCGTGCAGGGCGCCCCACCGCGGCCCCCCGCTCGCGTCGAAGCTCCACACGTAGGCCTGGCCGCCGAACCCGGGGGTGAGCGTCGCCCCCGAGGGCGCGGTCACGGCGCCGGCGAACATTCCTGTAATGTACATGTTTCCCGCCGTGTCGGTGGCGATCGACGCCGAGTCGTCGTTGCCGTCGCTCCCGACCGAGCGCGCCCAGCGGGGGGTGCCGTCGCTCGCGACGAAGCTCGCGACGAGGACGTCGGTCCCGCGGGCGACGAGGCTCGACCCCGCGAAGTCGAACGTGCCCTCGAAGGGGCCGGTGATCACGACGCGGCCGGCGGTGTCGGCGGCGACGTCGAAGCGGCCGTTTCCGAACGCGTTCGACCGGGCGACGCGCGGCGGCCCGGCCAGCGAGAAGCCGCGCGCCCACCGGCCGACGCCGTCGGCGGTGACGCTGGCGACGAAGAGCCCCGTCGCCGGCGCATGGACGGGGATGCCGAACACGTCGGCGTCCCGCTCGAAGACGCCGACGACGTAGACGTTCCCGGCTCCATCGACGGCGACGCCGTGCCCCGAGTCCCAACCGGTCCCGCCGATCCGCCGCGTCCACCTCGCCCGGTTGTCGGTCCCGAGCGCCACGAGGAGCGCGTCGGAGCCCTCGGCGCCGATGGTCCCCATGCGCTCGCCGTCGATCTTGATGTCGATGCCGCCGAACTGGCCGAAGGCGTAGCCGCGCCCGGTCGAGTCTTCGGCCATGTCGGCGACCGCGTCGGCGCCGTTGTTGCCGAAGCGCTTCACCAGCGTCGGCAGCGGCGGATCGGGCGGATCGAGGAGCGGCCGCGGGGCCCGCCGCGCGAGGTGCGCCGGCGTCATCGCGACGCCGCGGGGCAACATCTCGGACCACTCGTCGTTCACGCCGTCGTGCTCGGGGTCGGCGTAGTAGGTCGAGCCGTCTTCGGCGACCCAGAAGATCATCTTGCGGCCGCCGGTGGTGGCGAACGCGGGGAAATACGCCCGAACCTGGCGCTGCGCGCCCGCGCGGTCGACGACCGTGAGGTCTTGCGTGTACGGCTCGCCCGCGACGTCGTCGAAGGTGTGGGCGACGGCGAGGTAGCCGTCGAGCACACGACCGGGATAGGTGTGGGTGTAGGTGGAGTCGGCGGAGAAGAGGAAGGTCTCGCGCGCGTTCTGCCACGCGGCGCCGGTCTGGAGCGAGAGGTATTCGGTGCGCGTCTGGGGGGCGCTCCGCGTGCCCGACACGACGTCGGTGAGCGCGAGCGGCGGCGCCTCGACGCGCGCGTCGCCGGCGGAGGTGGCGCGGATCCAGTCGATCTCGAGGTCGAGTCGGCCGTCGCCGCCGCCGATGCCGCACGTCTCGGAGTACGAGTAGCTGTGGACGCCCACCACGCGTTCGCCGTCCGGGTAGCTCGCGAACGTCGCCCCGCCCGAGTCGCCGAAGCAGATGTTGCCGACGCCGTTGCCGGTCCCCTCCATGCGAAAGACGCGGTCGGTCACGCTCGCGATGGTGTTCACCGCGGAGCGCCTCTCGGCGATGCCCTGGTAGCCCACGAGCGTGATCGCCTGCCCCGGGCGCACCGGCGCCGAGGAGATCGCTGCCGGCGGGATGGGAGGCGCGACGGCGAGGGTCGCGATCGCGAGGTCGAACCCGCGCTCGATGGAGTACTGGCGATCGTATTCGGGGTGCACGGCGAGGCGCTCGACGGGGTAGCTCTGGCCGTCGACCTCGAAGCGGTAGTACCCCGCGGCGAGCGAGGGCACGCAGTGGGCGGCGGTGAGGACGGTGCGCGGGCCGACCAGCGTCGCCGAGCAGTTCACCGAGCCGGCCAGGATCCGGCCCACGGCCGTGTGGGTGGTGTCGACGACGCCGTCGGTGATGGGGTGGGTGGTCGCCGAGGTGGATTCGTCCGGATCCCCCGACGCGGCGGCGCAAGCGGCCGTGACGAGGGCGAGGACGCCGATGGTTTCGTGTCTCATGGTGTCGCGGTCTGTTGCGCGTCACGCCGTGGCGTTCTCGCCCAGCGTCCAAAGAAGTCCAAATACGGGGGCGCCCCGGGGGGAGGAGGCGGAAATGCGAGGAGTGGCGCTAGAGTGGCGCTCGGCCATGCGGTCGTCTCTCCCCCTCTGCCTCGTCGTCCCGCTCGCCGTCGCCTGCTCACCGGCGGCGCCGGTGCCGTCGGCTCCTCCAGCGGCGTCATCGGCTCGCGGCGCCGAGGGCGCGGCTTCGCCGCCGAGCGCGCCCGCTCGGCGCGAGGCAGAGTGCCCGCGAGTTGCTTCGGCGAAGGTGGACATGCTCCTGGGTGGCTCTTGCGCGAGCGACGCCGACTGTTCCGGCAGCGCGCGGCAGAGGCCGCGCTGCGCGCATACGCCCACCTTCGTCGGGCCGGGCAAGCCCAGACCAGGTCCAGCGGTGCGCGCCTGCGTCGTCGACGCGTGCCTCGACGACGCGGACTGCCCTCGGGGTGAGCTCTGCTTCTGCGGCGCCGGCGTCGCGGCCACGAACCGCTGCGCGCCGAGCCAGTGCAAGGCGGACGGCGACTGCCCGTCCGGCCAGTCCTGCCAGATCGATCCGGGGCCGCCCGGGCCGCCGCCGAGCATCACTTACGGGATGCCGTACCGCCGCTGCCGCTGACGTCCGTCAGCCGACCGGCTTCGCGAGGACCGGGATCGCGGCGTCGAGCGCCTCGTCGAGCTCGGCCGGCTCGATGACGAGCGGCGGCATCAGGCGGACGACGGCGCGCCGCGTGTCCTTCGCGAGGACGCCCGCGCGCGCGAGCCGATGCGCGACGTCGTGCGCGACGTCCGCGTCGTACTCGATCGCCATCATGAGGCCGCGCCCGCGGACCTCGCGAACGCCCGGCTTCGTCCCCACCTCCGCGCGGAGCCGCGCGAGCGCGTGCTCCCCGAGGCGCGCGGCGCGCTCCGGCAGGCGCTCGTCCTCGATCACGTCGAGGGCGGCGAGGGTGACGGCGGCTGCGATCGGGTTGCCGCCGTAGGTCGACCCGTGCGAGCCCGGGGTGAAGACGCTCATCACCTCGTCGTCGGCGGCGATGCAGCTCACCGGGTACATCCCGCCCGAGAGCGCCTTGCCGAGCACGAGCACGTCGGGCCGCGCGCCCTCGTGCTCGAACGCGAACATGCGCCCGGTGCGCCCGAGGCCGGTCTGTACCTCGTCCCAGGCGAGGAGCACCCGCTGTTGCGTGCAGAGTGCACGTACCCGCGCGAGGTAGCCGGCGGGGGGGATGCGCACGCCGCCCTCGCCCTGGATCGGCTCGAGGAGCACGCCGACGGTCCGGGGCCCGATGGCGGCCGCGAGGGCCGCCTCGTCGCCGAAGGGGACGAGCCGGAATCCCGGCGTCGGCGGGCCGAAGTGGCGCGCGTGGGCGGGCTCGTCCGAGAAGCCGACGATGGTGGTGGAGCGCCCGTGGAAGTTGCCCTCGGCGACCACGATCTCGGCCTCGCCGTCGGGCACGCCCTTCTTCTCGTAGCCCCAGCGGCGCATCGCCTTGATCGCGGTCTCCACCGCCTCGGTGCCGGTGTTCATCGGGAGCACCTTGGCGAAGCCGGTGACGCCGGCGACGCGCTCGAGCATCGCCCCCATCCTGTCGTTGTAGAATGCACGCGATGGAAGCGCGAGGCGTGAGGCCTGTTCGACGAGCGCGGCCACGATCTTCGGGTGGCAGTGGCCCTGCGAGGCCGCGGAGTACGCCGAGAGGAAGTCGAAGTAGCGGCGCCCCTCGACGTCCCACACGAACGCGCGCTCCCCGCGGGTGAGCACCACGTCCACCGGCGCGTAGTTGCGGGCGCCGAACCGGTCGGACTGGGCGATGAAGGAGGCAGCGTCGCGTTCGGGCATCACGTTCTCCGGATCCGGGTGCCGACCTCGCCGCGGAGCGCCCGCGGGAGATCGCGCATGGACGATATCAGCACCGACTCGCTCGCCGCGTTCGACTCGGCGAGGAAGTCGCACGCCGCGCGGATCTTCGGGCCCATGCTCCCGGGCGGGAACTGCCCCTCGTCGAGCATCCGGAGCGCGACGTCGCGCGAGAGGTGAGGGAGCGGCTCCGCGCGCGGCGTCGCGAAGTGGCGGTACACGCAGTCGACGTTGGTGAGGACGACGAGCTCGCGCGCGCCGAGCTCGGCGGCGAGGAGGGCGGCGGCGTGGTCCTTGTCGATCACCGCCTCCACGCCCTGGAGCTCCCCGCCCGCGCGCCGCGCGACCGGGATGCCTCCGCCGCCGCACGCGATGACCACGTGCCCGGCGTCCACGAGCGCGCGCACCGCCGAGGCGTCGACGATCTCGAGCGGGCGCGGGGACGCGACGAGGCGCCGCTGCCCCACCGGGCCGATCGGCTTGTCCGGCGCGTCGAAGGCCGGATCACCTCGCGACACGACGACGAGCGTGGCGAGGGTGGCGACCTTGGCTTCGACGCCGACGTGGCGGAAGGCGTCGCGCAGCGCGAGCTCGAGGAAGTAGCCCATGATGCCTTGCGTCGCGGCCACGAGCGCGTCGAGCGGGAGCGGCGGCACGTCGCTCTGGGCGAGGAGGCCGCGGCGCACCTCCTGCCCGATCTGCGGCCCGTTGCCGTGCACCACCACGAGGCGCTCGCCGCGCAGCACGAGCTCCGCCAGCGGGCCGCACGCGGCGCGCGCGTGGGCGATCTGCTGCGCGGGCGTGCCGGCCTCACCCGCCTCCATCATCGCGTTGCCACCGAAGGCGACGACCGTGAGAGGGCTCATCGCGCCTCGAGGACTCGCAGGGTGAGCGCGACGACGGCCGGGGCGTCGTCGGGGTCGAGCTCGTAGCGGACGCGGGTCGCGGGGCGGTGGAGGCGGACGACGTGTCCGAGGTCGATGGGCGTACCGACGAGCACCGCGTCGCAGTCCGCCCGCGCGATCGTGGCCTCGAGGTCGGCGATCTCGCGCGCGGAGTAGCCGACGGCGGGGAGCACCGCGCCGATGTGAGGGTGCTTGGCGTACGTCTCGGCGATGAGGCCTACCGCGAGGGGCCGCGGATCGACGACGGCGGCGGCGCCGAAGCGGTCGGCCGCCACCTTCGCCGCGCCGTACGGCATCCCGCCGTGCGTCAGGGTGGGCCCGTCGTCGACGAGCAGGACGCGCTTGCCGCGCACGAGCGACGGATCGTCGACGGTCACGGTGGAACGCGCGAGGACGATCGGGACACCGGGCCGGACGCGCTCCACGTTGGCTCGCACCGCGGCCACGGCCTCGGGCGGCGCCGAGTCCACCTTGTTGATCACGACGACGTGCGCGGCGCGTAGGTTCACCTCGCCGGGGTGGTGGGTGAGCTCGTGCCCCGCGCGGTGCGGATCGGCGACCGCGATCCACACGTCGGGCGCGAAGAAGGGCACGTCGTTGTTGCCGCCGTCCCAGACGAGGAGGTCCGCCTCTTGCTCGGCGGCCGCGAGGATCGCCGCGTAGTCGACGCCGGCGAACACCACGCTGCCGCTCGCGATGTGCGGCTCGTACTCCTCGCGCTCCTCCACCGTGACGTGCTCGTGATCGAGATCGGCCAAGGTGGCGAAGCGCTGCACGCGCTCGGCGCGCAGATCTCCATACGGCATCGGATGGCGCACGACCACGACGCGTCGCCCGCGCTCGCGGAGCGCGCCCGCGAGGGCGCGGGCGATCTGGCTCTTGCCAGCGCCGGTGCGGGCGGCGGTGACGGCGACGACGGGCAGCCGCGAGCGGAGCATGGTGCGCCGGGGCGACAGGAGCCGGAAGCCCGCGCCCGCGGCGAGGGCGCGGCTCGCCTTGTGCATCACCTCGGCGTGGGGGAGATCGCTGTACGACAAGACCACGTCGTCGACGCGGAGATCGCGCACGAGCTCCTCGAGCCGAGCCTCGGAGTGGATGGGGATCCCGTCCGGATGGAGCGGGCCCGCGAGCTCGGGCGGATACCGGCGCGCGTCGATGCCGGGGATCTGCGCCGCGGTGAAGGCGACCACCTCGACCGACGGGTCCTCGCGGTACGCGACGTTGAAGTCGTGGAAGTCTCGCCCCGCCGCGCCGAGGATCAGGATCCGAGCTCGCGCCATGGAGCGCCACGATTGCAAGGAAGGCTCCAACCGAGAACGCCGCGCCGCGCACGGGAGGCGCGAGACCCCCACGCACGCCTTGCGCGCCACCCGCGCGCCGTGCGCGCCTCAGGCCCGGCGCGCGACGCGCACGAGGCTCTCTCCGATCGCGGACTCGAGGTCGACCCGAGTCTCTCGGAGGACGATCGCGAAGCCGGCGGCCTGGAGCTCGGCGTCGAGCTCTTCGGCGCCGACGAGGTACCGATTGCCGGACTGGGAGACGAAGGTGGTCGGGTCGATGGAGTGCCGAGCGAAGTCGACGTGCCCCTCGCGCGACATGGTCTCGGAGAAGAAGAGGCCGCCCGGTCTGAGGACGCGGGCGGCCTCGTGGAGGAACCGGGCGCGGTCGGCGCCGAGGATGCAGTGGAGGACGCCTCCGCCACGCTCCAGGTTACATCGCCCTCGTCGCGTGCGTCGCGCGCCGGTCGCCGCGGTGGCCGCGCGGCTCGCGCGGTCGACGAAGCGCCGCGGCTACGAGCTCGTCGCCGTACCGACCGGCGCCGAACCTGGTACGCGCGGTCCGGCGCCGAGCCCGGCGGGGACCTGACCCGCGGCGTGGTACCGTCGACCCATGACGACCCTCGAAGAGCACGTGGCCCGCATCGGGGAGGACGGCTTCACGATCGTGCGGGACGCGATCGACCCCGACCTCGTCGATCGCCTCGTCGCCGCCGTCGACGGGCTCCACGCGTCGCTCGCGGTGACGCCCGCGGCGAACATCTTCGAGGGCACGAGCACGCTCCGCGTCTACAACCTGCTCGCGCGCGGCAAGGTGTTCGAGGAGGTCCCGGTCCACGAGCGCGTCCTGCCCATCGTCGAGCGCGTGCTCGATCGCGGGTGCCTCGTGTCGTCGCTCTCGTCGATCACCATCCTGCCCGGGGAGACGGCGCAGCCGGTCCACGCCGACGACCAGCTCATCCCGCTGCCGAAGCCCCACGTGCCGATCGTGTGCAACACCATGTGGGCGCTCACCGACTTCACCGAGGAGAACGGGGCGACGCGGCTCGTGCCCCGGACCCACACGAGGGACAGGAACCCGGAGCTCGGCGAGCCGCACGAGACGATCGCCGCCGTGATGAAGCGGGGCAGCGTCCTCGTCTGGAACGGGAGCCTGTGGCACGGCGGCGGCGCGAACACGACGGGCGAGCGCCGCGTCGGCCTCGCGATGAACTACTGCGCCGGCTGGATGCGCCAGCAGGAGAACCAGCAGCTCGGTATCCCGATCGAGATTGCGCGCGGCTTCTCGCCGCGCCTGCGCAAGCTCGCGGGCTTCGGGCTCTACAAGCAGCTCCTCGGCCACATCGACAAGTGCAGCCCGATGGACCTCCTCGACCAGAGCGGCCCCCGCGTCGTCGTGGGTGTCGTGTGACCCCTGGCGCCGAGGCCCGCCGAGCCAGGGGATCCGACGGGGCGCTCGACCTCGACGAGCGGCCCGGCCTCGCGCTCGTCGTCGACGCAGCGCCGGTGTGGACGGACGAAGGCCGGTCGGCGGGCCCTCCGCGATCTGTCGCGCCGCCGTCGCGGCGCGGTATGCTCGAACGGCGTGCCGCGTCTTCGCACTCGTGGTCGTGCTCGTGATCGCGTGCTGGTCTGCACGGCGCTGAGCGCGGCCGTCGCGATGGGAGGCGCCGCCTGCTCGCGCTGCGACGGCGTCGGCGGCGGAGCCACGTCCGATGCCGTGTCGAGCGCGCCGCCGGGGCCGCTCCCATCGCCGAGCGCGCCCGACTCGAGGCTCCCGCCGCGCGACGTCCGCGCGGCCACGCGGCCGACGACGACCCGCTCTCCAGGTTGCGGCCGGTCGCCGACGTCCGCGGTTCGAGGCGAAGCGCGCAAGGTCCTCGGCGACCGGACGTTCCACCTCTGGACCCCGGAGAGCTTCGACCCGGCGCGCGCCTATCCGGTCCTCTTCACGTTCCACGGGTGGTCGTCGAGCGGCCGCGGCCTCGAGAAGTGGTTCAAGATGCAGGACTACGTCGCGGGGGAGGCGATCGTGGTCTACCCGGACTCCGCGGGCAACGCGTGGGACTTCCACGGTGACCGCGACCTGGACTTCTTCGACGCGATGGTCGCCGATCTGGCGGGTGCATACTGCATCGATCTCACCCGCGTCTACGCCTTCGGCTTCAGCTACGGCGGCAAGATCACCCATCGCCTCGGATGCAACCGACCCGAAGCGCTCCGCGGGATCGCGGTCGGCGGCTCGGATTGGCGGACGAACGAGCGCCACGCCTGCGGCCAGGTCCCGGTGATCATCGTCCATCGAACGAGCGACGCGAGCGAGCCGGTCGCGTGGGGCCGCGCCAGCGCCGCGACGTGGGCTGGGATCAACCAGTGCGACGCGGCGACGGCGCCTCCGGCGCTGCCCGCCGACGCCGAGGCCCTCGGCTGCAAGGCCTACGGCGGGTGCCTCCTCCCCGTCGTCTACTGCGAGGACACCCACGTCGACCCGAGCTGGGAGCCCTCGTGGAACCACACCGTCCGCGAGCGCCACCGCGCCTTCGTCTGGCGCTGGCTCGCCGCGCTCCCGCCCGCGGACGGTCCACGACCGCCAGCGCAGTAGCGACGCTCGCGCTCGAACCACTGCCTCCGGCGACGGCGAGGCGCCGGCTGTCGCTCCCCTCGCGCCGCGGCGAAAGGTGCGGCGTCCGTCACTCGTCGCTGGCGAAGACGACCCTGCCGAGCCGCTTCTCCGCCTCGGGCGCGCGGTCGCGCTCGTCTTCGACCGCCTCGGCCTCCTCCTCCAGGTCGGCGAAGCGGTAGCGAATCTCGCCGTTCGGGCCGGGGTCGACGTCGCCCCCGAGCTCGACGACGCGCGCGGTGATCTCCTTGGACGAGGGCTCGGCCCCCGTCGCGACGCGCCAGACCTCGCGCAGCCGCTCGTCGCGCACCGGCTCCTTCTTCGGGGCGCGCGCGAGCACCTCGCGCAGCACGGCGAGGCGCGCGTTCTCCTCCCGCGCGCGCTTCTCGGCGGGGACGCGGAGCGCGGCGCGCGCGAGCGGCAGCACGAACAGCGCGAGCGAGAATACGAACGGCACGAGCCCGAGCGCGATCGGCACCCCCGCGTCGGGCAGGACCGCGGGCGGCTCCTTCGAGAACAGGAGGAGGATGTTCGAGAGGGTGAGCCCGCGCGCCATCACCCACCCGCTCGCGAGGAGGTTGAACCCGTTGAGGAGCGCGACGAGGACGTTCGCGAGCGCGTCGTTGCCGGTGAGCGGCGGCAGGCGCTTCGGCACCTCCCACGCCGGCGCCGGGCGCGTCGCGCGCTCCTCGCCTGCGGTGCGCCTGAGCGCCTCGAAGCGGTAGACGATGCCTCCACTCTCGCCGACGTCGACCTCGCCCTCGTAGTCGAGCATGAGGCGCGCCATCATCGGATCGGCCTCGTCGCGCGGCAGGCCGGTCACGCGCATCACGTCGGCGAGGCCGATGCGCCCCTTCTGCGCGCGGATCTCGGCGAGGACGCGGACCTCCTGGGCTCGGGGATCGGGCGGCGCGACGGCGGGGCCGAAGACGAAGCGGTTCACCTTCTCGTAGAAGGGAGCCTTCGGCGCCGCCGGGGCGTCGCGCCTCCAGCTCGGCGCGGGCGCCGCGCCCCACCCGTCGCCGTACGCGCCTCCGACGTAGAACGGCGAGAAGGGATGGAGCGTCCAGAAGAGCGCGTCGCCGATCATCCGCAGGAGCCCGCCGAGGAGGCCGAAGCCCGAGCGCCCCTCGTCGCGATCGCCGTCGCCCTGGCGCGCGAGGGTGAGCCCCACGAGGAGGGCGACGAAGAGCGCGGCGTAGCCGACCATCACCGCGAGGAGCCAGATGCGGACGACGAACCGCCCCGCGGCGACGAGGCCGCGCGAGGCGCGCGCCGCGAAGCGCGCGAGCGCCTCGCGCGTCTCCCAAGGTTTGGTGAAGCCGTGAGGGAAGACGTGGACGAGATCGCCGTCTTCGGTGACGCGCAGATGCCCTCGGTATTCGCTCGTGAGCCACTGGAGCCCCGCCTCCGCGTCGCGGATCGGCAGCCCGCTCGCGACCGCCGCGTCGGCGACGGTGATCGGCCTCGTCGGCAGCTCGAGCTTCCGGACGAGCACAGCCGCCGCCGACTCCGGGCGCATCAGGCGAGGCGGTTCGGTCACTGTCCGGGGAACTTAAGGCCTCTCGGCCCCGTCGCAACCGGGCGAACGGTCGCGCCCATCGCTCCGCGGTTCGCCGGTTTCCTCGCGGGCTATCGGAGGCCGGGGGCGACGCCGCACCCGCCCATGCGCCTCGACGTGGTCGTACCGGTCGCGGGTGCGGGGGGCGGGCGGCTCGACGGCGGGGCGCCGGTCGGGCCGTCGGTGGGCGTCGCCGCTCGGGGGGCCTCACCGACCGTGATCTCCGAGGGAGCGCTCGCGTTTCCGGCCCAGTCGAGGGCGCGCAGCCCGAAGCGCATCCGCTCGTCTTTCACGGCGAAGTTCGACTCGGCGCAATAGCTCGCGCGGCCGAGGATCACCCTCCCCGCCGACGGCGCCACGACGACGGCGGGGGCCGCGGCGTAGTCGGGCGGCGACGCCCCGACCAACCACACGCCGTAGACGATCTGCGCAGGGGGCGTGACGTCGTCGCTCGCCTCTCCGACGTCGATCTCGATGACCGGGGCTTTGACGTCGCAGGAGTAACCCGTCACGACACCCCCCGGCAGGTAGCGCGCGCTCTTCGGGCCTCTCCAGACCGGCGCCGTCGAGTCGACCTCGGCACCGGTCGCGAACCCGACGCGCATCGTCGGAAAACCGCGGCTCGTCCGCGCCACGCCGCCGCCGCGACGGAGCTCGTACGACGCGTTCGCTTCGAGCGGGCTCTTGGGCCAGACCTCGAGGACGCGCTCCTCGGCGCC
>JAEUKG010000406.1 GCA_016794325.1 Myxococcales bacterium
TCGCCGGCGCGGCGCACGCGCCGGCGAGCGTCGCGCACACGATCCACGTTGCGGCAGCGCTTCCGGGTTTCATCGTCAGCAGCCCGAGCAAGCCCCGTACCGCGCCGCGATGCCGGAGGGGCCGGCCGCGGGTTGGGGTCCGCGCGCGATCCGTGGGGGATCGGGGGGCCGCTTTCGAGCGTGACCCGCGACCACGCCGACAGGCCACCGCGACGTCACCGTCGAAGGACGGCCCGCTCCCGCACCCGCGCAATTCGTTAGCTTGCCAACGACTCGCGCGAACTTCGACACGTCCCAGAATTCGTTAGCTTGCCAACGACTCGCGCGAACTTCGACACGTCCCAGAATTCGTTAGCTTGCCAACGACTCGCGCGGAGTTCGACACGTCCCGGAATTCGTTAGCTTGCCAACGACTCGCGCGGAGTTCGACACGTCCCGGAATTCGTTAGCCAGCTAACGAGCCCGGGCGGACGGTGGCAAGAATATGATGTTGCTGGGAAAATTGGACTGGCCGCGCGCCGCGTCAGCGGAGATCGACGTTGGCGATGTACCGCAGCACCGGCGGGTCGTCGGAGTAGACCTGAGCTTGCGCCATGCCCGTGGGGAGCGTGGCGACGTTCTTGGTCTGCCACCGACGCGTCACCGCCCCGCCGCCGCCCAGGAAGGTCGTCCCGCCGCCGATGTTCGTCTTCGCGCCTTCCGACGTGCAGAAGTCGAGCCGCACGTTCGAGAGCGCGTTGTCGCCGTAGACCGAAAACAGCGCGGCGATCGTCGACGGCGTCTTCACGGGGGTCGGCGTAGCGTCGATCTCGACGCGGCGGACGGCGTTGGGGCTCACCGACGCGCTGGAGGCCACGCACTTGGGATCGGGGCCCCGCGGCCCAGCCTCGGCGGCAGAGTCCGGCGGCGTGCCCACGTCGACGATCGCGGCGTCCTCGAGGCGTATCGACCGCCCCGCGTCGACACCCGCGTCCGGACGTGAGGGCTCGCTCGACCCGAACGAGTCGTCGAGCGTCGGCTCGACGTTCCCGAGGATCGCGTTGCACGCCCCGACGGTGATCGCCAAGGCCGTCACCGCGACGAAGCGTCGAGCCGACGTTCGCCCCCGCCGACGATGGCCCCGGAGAAACGGGCACACGCTCAAGAAATACCACGGGCCGAACGCGGTCACCCAGTCCCGTGCAACCCTTCGGAAGAACCTGCCTTTTTTTCGCGTGGCGCCCCGCCGCTCGGCGCCCCCGCGATCGAGCGACGACGCCCCGCACGCGCGCGAAAAAAAGCGTAGTATGCGCCCCCCATGTCGATGAAACGCACCAAGCAGCGCTCGTTCGGCCGCGACAAGGACGAGGACAGCGCCAGCCCGTTCTTCAAGGCACCCGAGCCGGAGAAGACCTTCGAGCAGCTGGTGGAGGGCACCTCGGAGTCGGACTTCGGCCCCTACGACATGTCCCTCAAATACGACAAGGGGCACCGCCTCTCGCACCCGAAGTTCGGGCGCGGGTTCGTCGTCGGCGTCGAGGGGACTCGCATCGAGATCCTCTTCGCCGACGGAAAGCGAAAGCTCGGCCACGGCACGCAGCCACCGCCGATGCGCCCGCAAGACGAGATCGACGCCGAGCGCGCGGCGCGCGCGGAGGCCGAAGCCACTGCCAAGGCCGCCGCTGCCGCCGCCAAGGCCGAGGCCGACGCCGCCAAGGCCGCTGCTGCCGCCGCCAAGGCCGAGGCCGACGCCGCCAAGGCCGCTGCTGCCGAGGCCAAGGCCGCTGCTGCCGCCGCCAAGGCCGAGGCCGACGCCGACGCCGCCAAGGAGGTCGCCGCGGCCGCGATCGAAGCGGCGCCGGGAGCCGCGACGGCGAGCGAGGGAGCGACCTCGTGATCCGAGGCGGGCGAGCGCTCGTCTACGTGAGCGACGTCGCGCGCGCAGTGAAGTTCTGGGTCGAGGTGATGGGCGCGAAGCTCGTCGTCGGCTCGCCGCAGTGGTCGGTGCTCGACCTCGGCGGCATCGAGCTCGCCGTTCACCCGAAGAGCGAGCACGCGGCAGCGCCGGGAGTGGCGGGAGCGATCGGCCTCGGGCTCGACGTCGACGACATCGAGTCGGCGGTCGCGGTCTACGCGAACCGCGGCGTCACGTTCGAGCGCGTCTCCACCCCGCACGTCGAGCTCGCCTATTTCGGCGATCCCGACGGCAACCGCTTCTACCTCGCGCAGCCCAAGCGCTGACGTCGACCCGACCCGCGACGCGCGCGCTCTCTCGCTCGCTCACCCGCGCGTGCGGCCGAGGCGCGCGCGCTCTCTCGCTCGCTCACCCGCGCGGGCGGCCGGGGCGCGCGCGCTCTCTCGCTCGCTCACCCGCGCGGGCGCGCTTCGGGGAGGGGCACCGACACCGGGACCTCGGTCGGCGCGCCCTTCGCCGTCCTGAACGACATCTCGATCTTGCGCTTCACCGGGACGCAGACGGCGTGCGTCTCGACGTCGCACACGACGAGCTCGACGGTGCCGGCGAGCGTGCCGCCGGGGACGCCGCTCATCGGCTTCACGGGGACGTCGAAGCCGCTCATCACGTCGCCGCCTTTACCCTTCGCGTCCGGCGGCGCGGCCTCGAGCCCCTCGCTCGTCGTCCACCGCACCTTGAACGGCGCGTCGGAGTTGACCCCAGTTCCGGCCGGCGTCTTCCACGACACCTTCACCTTCGACTCGCGGGTCGGATCGATCGACACCTCGGGGACCGACACCGTCTCGACGTGCACCTCGCGCGCACCCGCGGAGCCGGCCGCGGCGATCGGCGCGCCGGACGTGACGGGCACGCTCGCGGCCTTTGGCTTGTCGGGAGACGCCCCGCTCTTCTCGCAGCCGAGCGCAGACACCACGGCCACCATCAGCCCCAAGCCAAGCGCGAGTCTCACGACAGGATTGACGTACGAGTGGCCCATTTGTTCCTTCACACCCACATCGCCGGAGCGCGCGCTCATGCGTTCAGGTACCGAGCGGGATCTTGGAGAGCGAGCGCTTCTCGCCGGGGTCGTCGTCGCCGTGGTTCCCGACGTCGCCGTCCTCGGACGGATCTCCAAAGAATTCGAGCAGTTGCTGGCGGCGCGCCTGGGCGTCTGCGCGCCCCATCTCGATGAGCTGACGGCAGAACTGGCCGTCGAAGAGGAGGTAGCTCGCGAGGTCGGCCTCGTCTCCGGCGCCGAAGTCGAGCATCGTGAGGATGCGCTTGGTGACGAGGGGGTTTCCGAGGAAGCGCCCCTTGCGAACGTGATCGCTCGCGAGCCGGCCGATGTCCTCGCTGGGGCGGATCGCCACGGCGTCGACGTACCGGTACGGCGGGCCGCCGCGCGCCTTGGCCGCTCCCGACAGCGCGTCCACGAAGTCTTCGCCGTAGCGCTCGGTTCCGTCCTTGAGCACGTGGTTGAGGCGCGCGAGCAGGTCGAGGTCGACGTCGACGTGGTCGAGCAAGAACGCGTTCAGGACCTTGCCGAGCAAGAACGCCGCGCCTGGCTGGCGCGACTTCGGCGGGCCGCCCTCGGGCACGACCACGCCTTGCACCTCGCGCGACAAGCCGATCGCGAAGATGTGCGTCGCCCCGAGGCGAAGCGCGGGCGCGATCGGCGTGTTCTGGCGGAGGCCGCCGTCGAGGTACAGCTCGTCGTCGATGCGCACGGGGGGGAAGAGCAGCGGGATTGCTGCGCTCGCGAGCGCGTGGTGCGGCCCGATGTGCTGCGCGCGGAAGAGGGTCCGCGGGGGCGCCTGCGGCGGGATGACCGCGTCGGGGGCGACCTGCATGAACACCACGGTGCGCCCCGTCGACACCTCCGTGGTCGAGACGGTGAGCGCGCGCAGGTGCTTGCGGCGCAGCGAGCGTGAGAGCGCGCGCCAGCTGATCTCGCGGTGGACGAGCTCCGCCATCGGTCGCACGTCGAAGATGCCGTAGCCGTCGTTGCCGCCGCCGACGAGCAGCCGCGGGAGGGTGACGAACTGCTTCACCCCGAAGCCGAGCACGCGCGTCAGCTCGAGCTCGCTCCAGAGGTGGACGAGGCGCCGCATGCCGAGCATGGGGTCGGCGAGGTGGGCGGCGAGGTAACACGCGTTGATCGCGCCCACGCTCGTGCCGCAGAGGATGTCGATGCGCGGCGGACGGCCGCGCAAGCGCGACAGCTCGTCGAACACGTACCAGAGGACCCCCACCTCGTACGCACCGCGCGCCCCACCCCCGGAGAGGATCATCGCGGTGCGGCGGGGCCGCTTCGTGTGCTTCATTCGTCGTCTCCGAGGGCAGGCGTGTACAGCATTTCGTGCCTGACGATCGCCGGCGCCCCCGAGGCCGCCGGCGCCGACGCGATCGGCACGGGGGTGTTGTCGAGCAGAGTGGCCACGAACGGGCGCGCGACGAAGAGCCGGCGCAGGCGCGCGTCGCGGATGGTGTTCATGAGGGCGGCGGCGTAGTCGACGGCCCGCTGGCGCGCGCCGCTCGCCTGGGGCGACGCCGCGCGCTTCAACGCGTCGGCGCAGAGCACGCGGATCTCGAGGCCGTATTCGCAGCCCTGGAGGTTCTCGACCGCGCCGAGGGCGGTGGTGGCGAGGAGCGTCGCCGAGTGCACCTCGCCGGCGTCGACCCGCGCCGCGGCCTCGATGGCGAACGCGTAGAAGTGGTACGCGACGAGCGCCTGCGTCTCCGCGGTGCGCCGCGCGAGGAGCGCCTTCTCGATCGCGGTCTTGGCGTCGCGGCGCTGGCGCGCGAGCGCGGCCTCGATGAGCGCGAGGTGGGTCTTGTCGTAGGAGTAGGGGGCGCGCCGCACCACCTCCTCGGCCTTGTGGAGCTGCTCCTCGGCTTGGTCCAGCTCGCCCAGCTCGAGCTGCACCTCCGCCGTCACGATCAGGGTGTCGGCGTAACTATCCCAGTCGTCATATTTGACGTGGGTCTCGATCGCGCGCCGCAGGTATGCGAGCGCGCGGGGCGTGTCGCCGAGCCGCGCGTAGGAGTGGCCGATGTTGGTGAGCGTCTTGGCGAGCTGGAAGCGGCCGCCGATCGACAGGTCGATCTGGATCGTCTCGAGCGCGAGGGCGATCGCGTCCTCGTAGCGGCCCTGCACGAACATCGCGTAGGCGAGGGCGTTCTTGGCGCGCGCCTCCTGGCGCCGGGCCCCCGCGCGGCGAAAGACCGCGATCGCGTCGACGTAGCTGTCGACCGCCTCGCGGACGCGCCCGACCCGGCGGAGGAGCACGCCGCGGGCGCGGAGCACCTCGGCGCGCACGCGGCGCGGGACGTGCGGGTTCACCTTCGGGTTGCACGCCGCGAGCGCGCGATCGACCGCGGCGAGCGCGCCCTGCACGTCGCCGAGCTCGCGGAGGGTCTCGCACACGATGAGCTCGGCCTCGATCTCGAGCTGGGGCTCGGCGGCGGCGTGCGCGAGCTGGGCGGCCTGGCGGGCGATGGGCAGGCCCTTGTCGAGGTTGCCCTCCTCGAGGTGGAAGCGCGACGTGCGGTGGAGCGCGAGGGCCGCCGCCTTGGGGGTCGCGATCAGGCGCGCCGAGTGGCGCACTTGCGCGAGGTGGCGGACCCGCTCCGCTCGCCGGCCGAGCACGCGGAAGAGCGCCTCGAGCGAGTCGTGAGCCTCGAGGCGCAGCGGATCCTCCGCCGGGAGGTACGACGCCGCGCGCTGGAAGTAGCGCACCGCGAGCTGCGACTGGTAGCCCGCGCGCGCGGCGGTCGCGGCCTCGACGTAGAGGCGCGCGGCCTGCGGGTAGGCCTCGCCCTTGGCGAGGTGGCGCGCGACGATCGCCGCCGAAACGCCGCGCGCGAGCGAGGTCTCGGCGAGGTGCTCGCCGAGCTCGCGGTGCATGCGAACGCGCGGCAGCGGGTCGAGCGCGGCGTAGGCGACGTCGCGCGTGAGCGGGTGCCGGAAGTCCACCTCGACGCCGCGGCGATCGCACAGGCCGCGCGCGCAGAGGCGGACGATCGCCTCGTCGTCGCGGGCGCGGGTGAGCTTCTGCACGTCGGCGACCGCGAGCGGCCCGGCCGCGATCGCGAGCCAGTCGACGACGATGCGCTCCGGGCCCGGCAGCTCGGCGATGCGATCGGCGAGCAGCTGCTCGAGGGTCGACGGCAACTCATGAAAGCCCTGCTCGGCGCGCGCGGCGCGGACCAGCGCGTCGCCCTGGATTTCGATGGCGCCCCGCTCGAGGAGCGCGTCCACGATCTCCAACAAATAGAAGGGGTTACCACCGACCCGCGGCGAGAGCTCGGCGCACACCGGGCCCACGCCCTCGCGCACCCCGAGGCGCGTCTCGAGGAGCCGCACCTGCTCTTCGCCGGTCAGGCCGGTCGGCACGATGCGGACCTTGTCTTCGAGGATCGCGGCGAGGCGATCGTCGGGGCGGGTGACGAGCACGACGAGGATCGGCAGAGGGTCCGCGTGCCGCGTGAGCTCGGTGAAGAGATCGAGGCTCGCCTTGTCGGCCCACTGGAGGCCCTCGATCACGACGACGAGCGGCTGCTGGAGCGCGAGGGCCGCGGTGAGCTGGCGCACCCCGCTCACCACGAGCTTGCGCTGGTAGTGCGCGTCGTCGTCGTCGCGCTCGGCGACGCGCCGGTTGGTCGCGAGCTCGGCGAGCCGCGCCACCACCGGGCTCGCGCCGTCGCCTTGGGCGGCGCCGCCGCCCACGTGGCCGATGAGGCGCGCGACCTCTTCGAACGGCTCTTCGCCGCTCGCGCCGACGGCGACGCGGACGAGCTCGGCGACGGTGCTGAACGCGATCTCCTGCTTCACCGGCATGCACTCGACGCGCACCACGCGCGCCTGGGCGTGCAGCTCCGCGGTGAAGGTGCCGACGAGGGCGCTCTTGCCGATCCCGAGCTCGCCGACCACGGCGCGGCAGACGAGCTGGCCCGCGCCCCCGGCGCCGGTCACCGCGGCGTGGAACGCCGCCGACAGCTCGGCGCGCTCGGCGTCGCGGCCGACGAGATCGCTCGGCATGCTCGCGAGCTCGGCCTGGCGCTCCTCGCGCGAGAGGCTGCGCTCGAGCGCGTAAATCCGCATCTGCGGCGGGAGGTTGGGGACGCCGCCGTCGCCGGGGAGGTCGAGCGTCGGCGCATCGGCCCACCGGAACTCACGGCGCACGAGGCGGTACACGCCGCCGGCGACCCAGGTCGCGGCGAGCGGGGTCGCGAGCGACAGCGTGTCGGCGAGGAACGTGGCCGGCTCGTGCAAGGTGTAGCGGACGAGGTTGCCTTCGGAGTCGCGCGCGCCCGACGCGATGCCGCGGACGATGCTGATCGAAGCGCGGAGCGGGATCGGGAGGTCCTCCCGGATGCCGGCGATCGCCTCGTGGGTCTCGAGCGCGAGCGACGACGCGTCCTGGGCGGCCCGCGCCGGCTTGGCGGTGAGGCCGGCGATGGCGCGCGCCTCGAGATCGCTGGTGAAGACCCAGCGCGTCCCGTGTTTGTACGCCATCTCCCCGAGCATCGCCCGGAGGCGCTCGAGCGCCCGGTCGAAGGCCGCGCGGTGCCCGACCTCACCGGGATCGCGGTCGGGGACGAGGCGGAGCGTCACCACCGCGACGTGACGGACCTCGCGCGCCTCCGGCGCCGCGCGGCGCGACGCCGGCTGGAGCGACGTGGGCGTGTGCGGGCGGGCGGGCCCTTCGCCGGCGCTGAGCGCCTCCGGGGCCGCCGCTTGGGTGGCGTGCTCGCGCGGCTGCGGCGCCGCGGCCACCGAGGCGACCGCGTCTTTGTCGACGAGCTCGAGCATCGCCGCCTCGAGCGCGGACGCGTCCACGAGCTCGCCGCGCTGGATGAAGGCGCGGCCGATCGCGGCGGTGACGTCGCGCGCGGTGTCGAAGCGCCCCTCCGGTCGCGGGGCGAGGAGCTTCATCACGATGGTCTCGATCTCGCTCGGGACGCTGGGCGCGTGCGTGCTCGGCGGCTCCACCTGGCCGGTGCGCACCATGTCGAGAAGCGCCTCGCCGCCGAGGCCGCCGTGGAGAGGACGCCCCACGAGGCACTCCCAGAGGATCACCCCGAGCGAGTAGAGATCGCTCCGGCGGTCGACACGCTCGCCGCGCGCTTGCTCCGGCGACATGTAGCCGAATTTCCCCTTGAGGACGCCCACCTCTTCGCGGAAGAGCCGCGCGCTCGCGATGCCGAAATCGGCGATCTTCACGACGCCCTCGAGCGAGAGGAGGACGTTCTGCGGCGAGACGTCGCGGTGCACGATGTCGAGCGGCTGCCCGCTCTCGTCCTTCTTCTCGTGAGCGTAGTGGAGGCCCTTGGCGGCCTCGGCGATGATCCACGCGGCGACCCACGACGGGATGCGCGTGCCTTTGGCCTTGGCCGCCGACATGAGGTGGCCGAGGTCGCAGCCCTCCACGTACTCCATCGACAGGACGTGGCCTTCGTCGCCCGCGTCGAAGAAGTCGTAGACCTGCACGACGTTCGGGTGGTTGAGGCGGGTCGCGAGCTGCGCCTCTTCGATGAACATCGACTTGAAGCGGCGGGAGGTGCCGAAGCCCGGCAAGATCCGCTTCACGACGAGGACCTTGTAGGTGCCCTCGGCGCCCCGCTTCTTCGCGAGGAACACCTCGGCCATCCCGCCCTCGCCCAGCCGGCGTACGATCTCGAAGTGCGCGAGCTGCTGAGGGAACACGGTCAGAGCTGAGCGAGAGCCGCCCTCAAGCGGGGCGCCTCACAATGTGGGTGTCGGCCCCCCGTTCTCGAGGCGGGCACGACACGATGGCGATGCCGTGTCGATTGTAGAGCATTTCGTCGGCCGAGCGCGCCGCCGATCGCGATTTCGGAGGCGGCGACCGCGCGCCACCTCGGAATTGGCTTCGAAATCGACGCGTCGAAATTGGCCTCGGCGGCGGCGGCGAGGAGCGGCAGGGCGCGCGGCCGTGACGCCGCTCCTCAGGGGGAGCTCACGCCGCCGAGATGGGTCGTGAAGTCCAATACTTACTGGGCCGCGGGCCGAGCACGCGCGGCCCCGAGGCCACGAAACCTCCGGTCGAAGACGGCGCCCTCGCGGAGTCTCCCCCTTCGGTTCCGAGCCGTGTACATTGGAGTTAGCGTCCGCGTCTCGTGCGGAGCGCCCGGGCCGAATGACCGACACGAGAGAGCTACCTCCCCCGTCCGCCTCCGGAACGCTCGCGAAGACTCCGGTCGCGCACCTCTTGATCTACGCCTGCGAGCGCGCGCTCACGGGCTCGATCGAGCTCGGGTCGTCCACGTCCTCGGCGACGATCGTCGTCGCGCAAGGTCTGCCGACCAAGGTTCGCACGAGCGAGGAGGTCTTCTTCCTCGGCTCGGTGCTCGAGCAGCTCGGGATGATCGACGAGGCCCAGCTCAAGGAGTCCCTCGATCGGCTCCAGGAGTCCCCGAAGCTCCAGGGTCAGATCCTCGTCGAGATGGGCGCGATCACCCCGGAGCAGCTCGAGCTCGGCCTCCGTGAGCAGCTCGAACGCAAGCTCGAGCACCTGTTCACGATGCCCGGCGACGGGGCGTTCGCCTATTACGACGGCGTCAACCTCCTCTCGGGCTATGGCGGCGAGGATCAGCCCGGCGTCGATCCGTACCGCGTGCTCTGGACGGGCATCCGCCAGGCGCCTTCGTGGGAGCACGTCGACGCGGCGCTCCAGCGCGTCGGCCAGGCGGGCATTCGGCTCGCGGCCCACGCCCAGGTGGAGCGCTTCGGGTTTGGCCGGCAGGAGACGATGGCGACCGAGCTCCTCCGCGCCAAGCCGATGCGCCTGCACGAGCTCGTGCAGACGAAGGTGCTCGCGCCGAGCGTGGCGCAGCTCTTCGTGTACTGCTTGATGATCACCAAGCAGGCCGACCTCATCGAGCTCCCCAAGGCCTCTCCTTCGGCGCCGCCGGCGCAGCCTCGCGCGTCCGCGCCTCCGATCCCGGCCGCGCCGCCCGTCACCGCGCCGGGCCAAGCTCCTCCCGAAGGGCCTCAGGCGTTCGCGCGCGTGAAGCTGCAGCCGCGCGCGCGACCGGTGGTCGCCGCCGTCGAGGAGCACGCGGTCCAGCACAGCCGCTACGACGAGCGCCTCGCGAGCCCGCTGCCGCAGGCCTATCCCATTCCGCAACAGGCGCCGGCCGTCCCCGCGCCG
>JAEUKG010000208.1 GCA_016794325.1 Myxococcales bacterium
GCCGGGCTCGCCCTCTGCTCCATCGACCGCGCCGCCGGCGCGATCGACGTCGCCCGCACGTTCCCCGAGACGCGCGGCCTCGTCGGCCCCGGCGACGTGCTCATCCCCGCCCCCGGCGGCGCGCTCTTCGTCGCCGACGAGCGCGCCGTCCGCCTGCTCACCCTCACCCAACCCGCCTGACGAAAGTCCTTCGCTCACCTGTATCCTGGAGGCTCCAATGACCCCGCGTTTCTACGACCCCGCCCGCGTCGCCGATCTCTACCTCGAGCGCGCCGCCCTCGTCGCCGACGAGGCGGTGGCGCTGCGCCAGCGCGGCGCCGTCACCCCGAGCGCGTCCGACAAGGTCCGGATCGCGGCCTTCGGCATCGACTGCCAGGTCGGCTTCTGCACCCCGGGCGCGAGCCTCTTCGTCCCCGGGGCGGTGGAGGACACGCGCCGCACGATCGAGTGGCTCTACGCGAACCTCGGCAAGATCACGGCGATCCACTTCTCGCTCGACACCCACCGCGTCTTCCAGATCTTCCACCCCGCCTGGTGGATCGACGAGGAGGGGCGCCACCCCGCGCCGTTCACGAACATCTCCCACGCCGACGTCCGGGCCGGGAAGTGGAAGCCGATCGCCCACCCCGCCGAGTGCCTCGAATACGTGAAGAAGCTCGAGGCCTCGGGCAAATACGTGCTCACCATCTGGCCGTTCCACACCCTGCTCGGCGGGCTCTCGCACGCGCTCGTGCCCGCGCTCATGGAGGCCGCGATGTTCCACGCCATCGCCCGCCAGAGCCAGACCCACTTCGAGACCAAGGGCACGCACGCCATGACCGAGAACTACTCGGTGATGTCGCCCGAGGTGCGCGAGCTCGGCGGCAAGACGGTCGGGACGTTCAACGCGGCCTTCTACAAGATGCTCATGGAGTACGACCGCATCTACGTCTTCGGCCAAGCCAAGAGCCACTGCGTGCTGTCCACCCTGAACGACCTCAAAGAGCACATCCTGTCGACCGATCCCCGGCTCGCCGACAAGGTCGTCATCCTCACCGACGCGACGAGCCCGGTGCCGCCGCCGCCGATCGATCCGCTCCCCGCCTCGCTCGACTTCCCGGCCATCGCCGAGCGCGGGATGAAGGAGCTCGAAGCCGCCGGGATGCACCTGTCGACGACCGCCGCGCCGCTCTGACGCGGGCCCGCGCCCCGTCCTCCCCGCCCGCGCCCGGCGTCGGAGCGCCGCAGCGCTATCCCGTTTCGTATAGTTCGCCCCGCCCCTTCGGCGGGGCCTCGACCCCTCACGCCCACCGAGTGGAGACCCGTCATGTCCAAGTCCCAAATTTCTTCGTGGATCCAAGCCTCCAGCGCCGTCGGCCCCGCCGCGTCGTCGGTGCTCACCGGCGACCTCGGCGCCGTCGTCGTCGCCGGCGCCGCCGGGATCGACACCGACGACATCCAGGCGAGCGACGTCACCCTCGTGACCCTCCTCGTCGACGCCTCGAGCAGCATCGCCACCCGCGGGCTGGAGGACGCGGTGCGCAAGGGCCAGAACGACCTCCTCGACGCGTTCGCCTCGTCCAAGGAGCGCGACGCGATCCTCCTCGCCCTCTGGACCTTCAACGACGAGCTGCGCGTCCACCACGCCTACGTGCCGGTGGACGACGCGACCCGACTCGGCGCGAAGAACTACGCCGGCCTCGGCGGCACCCGCCTCTACGACACCTGGGTCGACGCCCTCGCCGCCAACGTCGCCTACGCCGAGCGCCTCCGCGCGAGCGGCACCCCCACGCGCAGCGTGGTCGTCGTCGTCACCGACGGAGAAGACTGCGGCTCGCGACGGCGCGCCGCCGACTGCGCCCGGGTGTCGAAGGACCTCCTCGCGAGCGAGCAGTTCCAGCTCGCGTTCGTCGGCGTCGGCTCCGACGTCGATTTCCGCGCGGTGGCGCGGAGCATGGGCGTCCCCGACGGCTCCGTCGCCGTCGCCGAGAACGCGACGCCGGCGGCGATGCGCCAGCTCTTCCGGATGGTCAGCCAGTCGGCGATCCGGGCGAGCCAGCGCACGGTGGGGCCGGCCGCCGGCGGCGGGTTCTTCGGCCCGTGAGCGGCGGGGCGACGAATCTTGTTCGCGATCGGACCCGCCCGATTTAGAGATCGGATCCGTGACGAAGAAGAAGGCCCAGGCCGAGGCGGCGTTCCTCGCGACCTACGATCCCAAGGACTTCCCGCGGCCGTCGGTCACCGTCGACCTCGTCATCCTGACCATCACCGACGCCGATCTGAAGGTGCTCCTGGTCGAGCGCGGCGAGCACCCCTTCCAGGGGCGGCTCGCGCTGCCCGGCGGCTTCGTGCGCGTCGCCGAGGGCCAGCGCGAGCAGGGCGAGGGCCTCGACGAGGCCGCCGCCCGCGAGCTCGCGGAGGAGACCGGCCTCGAGCCGGGCTCGGTCTACCTGGAGCAGCTCGCGGCCTTCGGCGCCCCGCTGCGCGACCCGCGCACGCGCGTCATCAGCGTGGCGTATTTCGCGCTCGTGCGCCCCACCCTCGCGCCCCTCGTGCGCGCCGGCGGCGACGCGCGCGCGGCGCGTTGGGTGAGCGTGGCCGACGCCAAGGACCTCGCGTTCGATCACGACGCCATCCTCGCGGCGGCGCTCGCGCGGGTGAAGCGCGAGCTCGACGCGTCGAGCGTCGCCTTCGCGCTCGTGCCCGAGACCTTCAGCATCCAGGAGCTCAGGGCGGTGCACGAGGTCGTCCGCGGCGAGGCGCTCGACCCCGGCAACTTCCGCAAGCGCTTCCTCCGCATGGTCGAGGACGGCGTCATCGAGCCCGCCCGCGGCAAGCGCCTCACCGCGTCGAAGCCGGCGAGCGTGTACCGCTTCGTGCAAAACAGGGACCGCGACCGCGCGGCCACCGCGCCCGCGTCGCGCCGCTGACGTCTCGCCCGCGTGCCCCTGGCCGAGTACCCTCGCCCGGCGCCCTCGCCCTCGCCCCGTGCCCTTCCCCGTGCCGTGGGGTCTCTGCCCTGCTACGCTTCCAAGCGTGAAGATCCTTCTCCTTCGCGCCGCTGCGCTCGTCGTCCCGGTCGCCACCGTCAGCCTCGTGGCGTGCTCCAGCGACGGCGGCGGCGACGGGTCGAGCGGCTCCTCCACGAGCGGGGGCTCGTCGTCGGGCGCGTCGTCGGGAGGCTCGTCGTCCGGCGCGTCCTCGGGGGGCTCGTCCTCCGGCGGGTCTTCGGGGGGCTCGTCCTCCGGCGGCTCCTCCTCGGGGCAGTCGAGCGGCGGCCCCATCACCACCATGCCGCCGCTCTACGGCAGCCCCCACGACGGCGTCTACAACTTCGGCCCCGTCGATTTCGCCGAGACCGAGTGGCACAACTCGTGCGCGCCGTACCCCAAGGAGATCCAGGCGATGTACGGCGAATACATCGCCGGGCTCGGCATGAACTTCAACGGCAACGGCCAGCTCTGCGACGCCTGCATCGTGATGACGTCGAAGCAGACCGGCAAGTCGATGCTCCTGCGCGTCGTCACCACCGGGACGACGGTGGGGCCGAACGACGTCGACCTGAGCCCCAAGGCCTACGCCGAGATCAACGCCGGCGAGGAGCCCCGCAAGATGACGTGGCAGCTCGCGCAGTGCCCCGACACCACGCCGCTCTACTACCAGTTCCAGACCGAGGCCCACACCGACTGGACGAGCTTCTGGGTGCGCAACCCGCGCGTCCCGGTGACCAAGGTGGAGGTCCAGAGCGCCAAACACGCCGGCTTCGCCGCGCTGCGCCGCGAGACCGACGGGACGATCAACGACGACGGCGGCTTCGGCCCCGGCTCGTTCACCCTCAAGCTCACCGGCATGGACGGCCAGGTCGTCACCGAGACGTTCCCCGGCTTCTCCCCCGGCCAGCTCCTCAAGGCCACCCAGCAGTTCAAGTAGGCCCGCCCGGCCGGCTATCCTCGGCTGGATACGTCGGCGGCGGCGACTGGCGCGCTCGGACCGCCCGCGGCGCGCGCCTGGCACACGCGCTGTGCCACGGGCGACAGCGGCTTCGCGCGCGAGGCCCCGTCGGCGCGGCTCCGCGCGAGCAAATCCGCGAAACCGTGCGCTCCGCCGGCGTGGCACCCTTGGTGCACTCTGCACGGGCATGAGCCACTCCCGCGGGTTTCTCGCTTCGCTCCTCCCCTTCACCCTCCTCGCCTCCACCGCCGCCTGCTCCTCGCCGACCGCCGAGGAGCCCGAGGTCTTCACCGAAGACGCGACCGAGGTCGTCGCCACCTTCAAGGACGGCTTCGCGGCGAAGCCGGTGGGCGCGCCGCGCTGCTCGGGGCCCGACGCCACCTACACGCTCCGCCTGCCCTCGCGCGAGCTCGAGATCGAGCGCTGCGGCGTGGCCCCCACGAAGCGGGTGCTCGGCCCCGCGGAGGCGAGCGCGGTCGACGCGTCGCTGAAGGCGCTCCGCGTCCAGAAGGCGCAGCGCTGCTTCTCCGACATGCCCGTCATCCGCGTCACCATCAAGGCGCCGTCGGGCGTCCGGAGCTACCGCGACGGTGAGAACTTCTGCAGCGACGACGGGAACACGTACGTCGAAGGGGCGGGCGAGCTGCTCGCCGAGCTCCGAAAGCTCGAGAAGTAGCCGCCGCCCGCCCGCGCCGCGTCGCGCGGCCTCCTCAGAGGCCCGTGACGCGGTAGATGTTGCCCTCGCCCACGCGCGTGCCGTCGCGGTCCTGGCCGGCGACGAAGTAGGTGTGGGTCTTGTTGCGGTCGAAGTCGGCGATCCACGGGTACTTCAGCCCGAAGAGCTTCGACAAGTCGAGATCGGCGACGAACTTGCCGTCGGTCTTCCACGCGGTGAGCCGGCGGTAGTTCGAGTCGAGCACGCACACGCCCTGCTTGCACGGGGAGATGGCGTGGACCCACCCGAAGCGATCCTTGCTCGAGTAGTCCTTGTCGATCTTGCCGAGGCGCGCCTTCTCCTTGCCGGCGGCGTCGAGGGCGAGCACCACCGTGCTGCCGTTGGGGTCCTCCTTCTTCGAGAGCACCCCGCCCATGAAGACGGTGTCGCCCACGAAGCCAACCGCCTGCGCGTTGGTGATCGGCCCCTTGCGCTTGGCGTCGTCGGACAGATCCTGGAAGGCCCAGGGCTCGGTCTTGCAGCCGGCGCCGTCGAGCGTCACCTTCGCGACGGTCGCGTTCGCGAAGGTGCCGATGCCCGACTTGCCGCTCGGGTGCACGTGGAGGTAGCCGAGGGGGCGGCCCTCGCACTTTCCGACCTGCTTGCCGGCCTTGTCGACCTTGTACGACGCGAAGACGCCGTTCGTCGCCCAGAGGTTGCCGGCGGAGTCGGTCGAGAGCCGGTCGATCTTGTTCTCGAACTTGGCGACGCCCGCCTCGCCGAAGGTCTTGTCGACGGTGAGCTTGCACTTCGGGCCCGCCTCGATCTTGAACGCGCGGACCTTCCCGTCCGAGTCGACGACGAGGACGCGGTCGCCGACGGCGCGGATCGAGCGGAGCACGTCCATGTTGCTCTTGTGGGTGAACGGCCCGCCCTCGACGGTGCACACCTCGGCCGTGATCTTGTCGGCGCCCATCGTCTGGTCGGCCGTCTTGACGTCGAGCGGCTTCGACCCGGCGAGCTCCTCCTCGAAGGTCTTCTTGGGCGCGGCGCTGGCGCTCGGCGCGGCGCTGGCGCTCGCGGCCGCGCTCGCGGCCGCGCTCGCGCTGGCGGGCGCGGCGGTGGCGGCCGCGGACCCGGAGGCCGCGGGCTTGCTGCTGTCGTCGCCCTTGCTGCACGGTCCGAGGCCGATGCCGCTCGCGGCGAGCCCGAGGGCGCCGATCGAAGAAAACAGAACGAGCTTGGTCATGGTCGAGCTTTGAGCACAGCGGGCCGGCTTGACGAAAGAGTTCTTCCGTGACAGAACCCATCACGATGGAGATGAAGCTCTTCGCGCAATGCACGGCTCGGCCGTGTGCCTACCCGATGCCGGACGGCCAGCCCGTCCGTGTCGTCGCGGGCGGCCCGCGCGAGAGCTGAATCGTCCAGGAAACGCGTCTCTACGGAGCCCGACGCCGCCCTGGACCAGGGCGAGCGAGACGGCGCATGGCGCGCCGCGGCCCACTGGAACTCGGGGCTCCGAGTGAGACGTCGTCATGTTGAAGCTCGAGAGATGGGACAGGCTCAAACGTGGGGGCCTCCCGGAGTCGGTCGCCGCGCCACGCGTCGGCGACCGGGCTGGGCACGGCCCCCGAAGCGCCCGTTCGTTCCAGCACTTGCGCCGCGTCGCCCGGGTCTCGGTGGCCCGCGCCTCGTCGCGCGCCGCGACCGAGCGTGAGGTGTTCCACCTCGCGTGGCCGATCGCGGTCGCGATGCTCGGCGAGACCGCCATCGGCCTCGTCGACACCTTCCTCGTGTCGGGCCTCGGCGCCGAGCAGCTCGGCGGCGTGGGCCTCGCCACGACCTTCATGTACCTCGGCTACTCCGTCGTCTTCGGGGTCACCCGCGGGGTGAAGGTGAAGGTCGCGCACGCCATCGGCGAGGGCGCGCCCGAGCGGGCGCCGCGCTACCTCGCGGCGGGCCTCGCGATCTCGCTCGTGATCGGCGCGCTCGTGTTCGCCTTCGGGCGCGACGCGTCGTGGTTGCTCTCGCGCATCGGCACCGATCCCGCGATCGTGCCGCACGCGAAGGTCTCGCTCGCCGCGGTGACGTGGGGGGCGCCGTTCACGTGCGCGATGGCCGCGCTCACCCAGTACCGTCAGGGCCTGGGCGACACGCGCTGGCCGATGGTCGTGACCATCGCCGGCAACGTGCTCCACGCGGTCCTCGCGTGGTCGCTCATCTACGGTCACCTCGGCCTGCCCGCGCTCGGCGTCCCCGGCGCCGGGTACGCCACCGCGGTGACCGAGCTCGTCGAGGTCGTGGCCCTCGGCGCGGTGGTCCTTCGGGATCTCCGCGTCGGCCCCGAGAGCGCCCTGCCCCTCCGGCGAGCGCTCCGCGAGGTGTGCGAGCTCGGCGTCCCCACCGGCCTCCAGTTCGGGGCCGAGATGCTCGCGTTCACCACCTTCACCGCGATCCTGTCGTCGATGGGGCCGCGCGAGATCGCCGCTCACCAGATCGCGATCTACGTGCTCCGGGCGTCGTTCTTGCCCGGGATCGCGGTGTCGGAGGCGGGCAGCGTGCTCATCGGGAAGGCGCTCGGCGCGCGCGAGGTCCCCAGGGCCGATCGCGTGCACGTGGCCGCCACGCGGCTCGCGGTCGGCTTCATGGCCGCGTGCGGGCTCCTCTTCGCGCTCACCGGCGCCAAGATCGCGGCGCTCTTCACCCCCGACCCCGGCATCGTGCGCGTGGCGAGGAACCTCCTCCTCGTGGCCGCCGTCTTCCAGGTGCTCGACGCCGCGTCCATCGTCCTCCGGGCGTCGCTCCGCGCCGCCAAGGACGTGCGCGTGGTCGCGGTGGTCGGCATCAGCGTCGCCTGGACCTGCATCCCGACATTCGCCTGGGTGCTCGGCAAGCACGCCGGCCTCGGCGCGCTCGGCGGGTGGCTCGGCTTCGTGGCCGAGACCGGCATCGGCGCATGTGTATTCTACATGCGATGGAAGCGCGGCGGGTGGCGGGCGCGGTACGCGCCGCTCGAGTAGGTCGGGCTCGGGCTCGGCCTCGGCCTCTCGCGCAGGGGCAGGGGCGCGGGCTCGGGCTCGGGCTCGGACAAAAAAAGAGAGACCCACTCGTGAGGGCGAGTGGGTCTCGTAGTCAGCGACCGGGGTTTGGTGAGGGAGGAGGAGGAGGACGATCCCCGGTCGCTGCAAGTCTGCTTCAGGCCCGCGAGCGGCGGCGCGCCGCGAGGGCGATCGCGAGGGCGAGGCCGCCGAGCGCCGCGAGGCCGCCGGCGGGAGCGCGGGTGCCCGCGGCCTTGCAGCCGCAGCCGTCCGCGCCCATCGGGCCGTCGGCGTCGTCGCCGCTCGCGCCCTTGCCGCCGACCTTCGCCGGATCGGCGCCGTTGGCGGTCACGGTGATCTTCTGCTCGGGGCTGTCGGGGTCGTTCGAGGTGACGGTGATGACCGTGCCCGCGGGGCCGGCCGCGTTCGGGCGGAACGTCACCTTCATGTCGTATTTGCCCTTGGCGGGGACCTTCACCTTGCCGCTCGGCACGGTGAACTGCGGGTCCGCGCTCTTGAACGACATCTCGGCCGCGAGCTCGCCCGTGTTCTGGATCGTGACGACGCGCTCCTCTTCCTTGCCCGCCGCGACCTCGTCGAGGTCGGCCTTCTCGGGCGCGTGCACGTTCGGGAGCGGGATGTGGACGATCTGCGTCGGGTACGCCACCTTGATGGCGGGGGTCGAGTAGTCGGTCTGGGCGACCGTGCCGACGGGCACCGAGATCGAGAGCCCGGTGAAGCTGTAGACCTTGGTGATGTTGACGTACGGCTTCACCTGCATCTGGCCGCTCACCGTCATCTCGCCTTCGACGTTGGCGGTGACCTCGGCGTAGTCGCCGTCGGTCCAGGGGATCTGCACCTCGTCGCCCGCCGACGCGAGGGCCTGGCGACCGCCCCCGAGCGTGACCTTCGTGGTCTTGTAGGCGAACGTCGGGCGGGTCGTCGCGTTCAGCGCGAGCGAGCCGTCGACGTATTGGGTGACGTTACCGGGCAGGACGTCGAAGCCGACCGAGAAGAGGCGCGACGAGTCGAGCGCGGGGCCGTTCACCTGCGCCGCGGCGCCGCCGAAGCCCCACGGCTGGAACGACTTCTCGCCGACGCCGTCGTAGTTGAACTTCGAGCCCGGGATCTTGTTGACGAGGTTCGCGGCCTCGAAGTCGAGCGTCGTCGAGAGGCCGAGCACGTCGAGCTTCACCTGCACCGTCGGCGTGAGCGTGTGGCGGACCTTGACGACGCCGTCGGTCACGGCGCCCGAGGCCGCGTGGAGGGTGAGCATCCCCTTCGTGCCCCAGCTCGCGTCGAGCACCGCGCCCCGCGGCATGTCGACGGTGAAGAGCGGGCCGCCGTTCTTCACGGGGTCGATCTCGAGGAAGGCCTTGACCTGCACCGCGCCGGAGCTCGGCATCCACGGGGTCTCGATCGTGGTGGGGAGGCCCTCCTTGTGCTCGCTCCGGAGGTTCGCGACGCCGCGCGAGCACTCGGTGGAGACGTCGGGGTTGCACACCGCCGCGGCGTGGGCCTCGTCGGTCGAGGCAGCGAAGACGCCCGCCGCCGCCAGAGCCGAGAGCCCGAACCGAACCGCAGATGCCATCGTGAAAGCGCGCATGGTGTCCTCTCTCCCTCGTCGGCTGTTTCTCGAACAGCGACTCCCCCTCAGGAGCCGGTGTGCGTGGGAGT
>JAEUKG010000227.1 GCA_016794325.1 Myxococcales bacterium
GCTTCGCCGCTCCGTCCCTCGCGCTCCTCGTCGCCCTTCCGCTCGTCGCGCTCGGCTGCGCCGCCGACGAGGACAGGAGCGACGATGCCGACTCGTCCGAGTCGGACGTGAAGAAGAAGATCAAGCCCAAGGGCGGCAACGGCGCCTTCGACCTCCAGAAGCCCGCCTGGTCGACCGAGGGCTTCGCCGGCGACCACCGGTTCGGCGGCTCGTTCGTGGCGCCCGGTGGCCGCGTCGAGCGCGTGCCGGGCTCCTACGGCCTCACCCTCGGCGGGCAAGCCTTGGCCGTCGGCGGCCGCGCGGCCACCCAGTCCAGGGACGGCTACGCGATCGGCGCCGGAGTGATCCTCCAGCAGAAGGCGTCGGGGCTCCGGGTCCGGTTCGCCGAGCCGGTCACGCTCGGGCGCGCCTACGTCACGCTCTCGGGGCGCGCGAACGGGATCGGGGACGGATATCTCGATCCGGATGGATCGTGGCGGTCGCGCGCCGACGGCGCGAACATGTTCGTCCTCCCAGGCGCCCTCCGCGTCCGCTCGACCGCCGACGGCGTCGACCGAGCGCTCACGATCGCCGAGGGAGAGCTCGCCGAGGTCGTCCTGCCGACCGCGCGCGTCAACGTCGTCGGCGACGACATCGATCCGGCGTACCCGACGGTCAACGGGTCGTGCACCGCCCCGTTCGTCCGGGTGGGCGCGCCGAACGCCGACCAGACCTTCTCCGTCCGCCGCGCCGACGGCGCCTTCGACCCCACCACCTACGTCGTCCCCCAAGGCGCCGCCGCGCCCGCGACGCTCCACACCTACGGCATCGTCACCGTGCTCCCCACCGTGGCCGGCTCGACGCACACCTTCACCCTCAACCGCCTCGAGGTCGACGACGTCGAGGTGAACACCGCCGACGGCGGCACCGCGATCGTGAGGGGGTCGTTCACCATCCAGCGGAAGGTCGGCGCCGAGCTGACCACGCTCGGCTGCACCTTCCCGACGCACAGCGGCGTCGACCTGCCCGACGGCGCCTACGTCGTCACCACGACCGCAGCGAGCGCGAGCGGACCGGTCCGCCACGTGGAGGAGATCAGCTTCCCCTGAAGCGGCCGAGCGCGATCAGAGCTTCCGGACGGCCACGTCGTCGACCAGGAAGCAGCTGCCGGCCGGCGCCTCGCCGGCGCCGATCTCGACGCGCAGGAGCGCCGAGCCCGGCTTCTGGATCTCGAAGCTCATCGTCACCTCCTGCCAGCTCGACGTGAGCACCGAGGCTTGCTGCGAGAAGGTCTCGACGTCGGACTGGCCGGCGTCGAGGCTGCGGACGCCGAGGGTGAACGAGTTGGCGTTGCCCGCGGAGGGCGCGTTGCGGAGCCACGCCGACGCGACGTACTTCTCGCCGACCTTGGCCGCGCCGCCGAACGGGCGGCTCAGGTAGAGCCCCGCCTCGACGCCGGTCGTGCACACGCGGCACGACCTCGCGCCTCCATGGAACACCGCGTCGACGGTGAGGTTGCCGCTCGACGAGCTCCATCCGTTGCAGCCGTCTTCGAAGCCCGGGTTCTCGAGCAGGTTCGCCCCGACCGAGCCCCCGCCGTCGCCGCTGCCGGCGTCCGAGGCGCCGCCGCTCGAGCTGCCTGGCTTGGGATCGTCGCCGACGCAGCCGGCGGTGAGGACGAGCAGCAGAGGGATCGCGATCGACGGGCGCATCGCCTTGAACTCTAGCTCAGCGAGCGCGATTTTCGGCCGTTTTCGTGTGCACGTGCTCGTGCTCGCGATGAACGCGACCGCGGGTCGGACCACGTCGAGCGTCTCGCGATCGAAGAGCACCGGGGCTCGAGGTGTGGGTGCCGAGTGTGAGTGGCTTGCGTTCGACCGAGCACGAGCACGCGCACGAGCGACCGAGTGTTCGCGCTCC